>NZ_JBEOVG010000087.1:0-40099 GCF_040295345.1 Actinosynnema sp. NPDC002837 | reverse complement strand
AGGCCTGCCCGGCTTTGGCCTGCCTGGGGTGCCCGTAAGGGCCCCATGTCAAATCGAGCCGAACGAGACCACCACCGCCCCGCCCAACCCAACCACCCAACCCAACCGCCACCCACCCAACCGCGCCAACCCAACCGCCACCCACCCAACCCGACCCCACCGGCCCACCCCCACCGACCCGGCACCCGTCGCCCCCCACCTCACCTCACGTCACGTCACCTCACGTCACCGGCACGATCCGCGCCGACACCAACTCCCCGTCCTCGATGTCGAGCAACCCGATCGTCCCGTGCGGCTGACGGCGGCGGTCCGTCGGTGAACCCGGGTTGAACACCCGCAAACCACCCGCACCACCCCCGCCACCGCCACCGCCACCGCCACCGGCACCGGCACCGCCACCGGCACCGGCACCGGCACCGGCACCGGCACCACCCTCACCGGTGACATCCATCGGAATGTGGGAGTGGCCGAACACCACCAGGTCCACCTCCGGGAACCGGCGGCGCATTCGGGCAACCCGTCCGGTCGTCTGGCCGCTGTCGTGGATCATCGCCACGCGCAGCCCGGCGAGGTCGACTTCCACCGTCTCGGGCGCGCCCCACTCGACCACGTCCGGCCCGTCGTTGTTGCCGCACACCGCTATCACCGGCGCGTACTGCGCCAACTCGTCCAACACCGACGCCACGCAGACGTCACCGGCGTGCAGGATGACATCCGCGTGGCGCAGGTGTTTCGCCACTTCCGGGGGACAGGACTTCCACCGCCGGGGCGCGTGGGTGTCCGACAGCACGACTACCCGCATGGCGCGGAACCTACTACCCGCCGGCTCAGCCCGGCAGCGATCAACCCTGGCCTCACATCAACCCTGGCCCCACATCAACTCCGGCCACACGTCAACTCCGGCCCGCATCAACGCCGGCCCGCATCAACTCCGTCCGGTTCCGGCTCAGGTCAGGGCCGGACCCGCGTCACCGCTCGCGGCCAACTCCTTGAGGAACTCGTGGCACTGCTTGGCGCGCGCCGAGTCCTCCTCCATGACGCGGCGGAAGAAGGTGGCGATCTCCTGCTTGCCCGCGTTCTCCGCGTCCCGGACGTACTGGCCGTAGTCGTGGCCCGCCTTGAGCGCGTGGTACTGCACGGAGATCAGGTCGTAGCTGACGTCGTCGAATCCGGTCTCCCCGGTGGCCATGGCCCCTCCTCTGTCGGTCGGTCGTCCTGTGCCATACCCGCCAACCACGCCGCCAACCGCACCACCGTCGACATCACCTTCGACATCACCGTCAAACGTCACCGTCAACATCACCGGCCGCCCCACCACCACCCGGACGTGGTCGCGCTGAGTGGCAGGGGTCGGTGGTTGCTTGTAGCGTGCGATCCGGGTTGAGACGACAGCCTTGGACTGGCGCGAGCCGTTTTATCGGCTGGAGGAACCCCATGAGAATCGCGGTCGTCTCGGCGCACGCGAACCCGTTGCCCGTGCTCGGCGATGCCGAGGAGGGCGGTCAGGACGTCCACGTCGCCGATCTCTCGGCGGCACTGGTCGCGGACGGGCACGAGGTCGTCGTGCACACCCGACGTGACTCCCCTCGACCGCCCGACGTGGTGCGCACCCGGCTCGGTTACGACGTGGTGCACGTGACCGCGGGGCCGCCGAGCCCGGTTCACCCGGACGAGTTGTTGCCTCACCTGGACGAGTTCACCCGGTTCCTGCGCTCGCAGTGGCGGGCCGACCCGCCGGACGTCGTGCACGCCCACTACTGGACGTCGGGCGTGGCGTCGGTGCTGGCGGCCAACGGTCTCGACGTGCCGGTGGTGCAGACGTTCCACTCGTTGGGCGTGGTGGCCCAGCAGGCGGGCGACGAGGGCGTGCCGGAGGCGCGGCTGTCCACCGAGCGGCTGATCGGGCGCGAGGCGAGCCGGGTCGTGGCGCTGTGCACGGACGAGAAGGCGCACTTGGTGCACATGGGTGTGCCGCGAGCGCGGCTGGCCGTCGTGCCTCCCGGGGTGGACGTCGAGCGGTTCAAGCCGGACGGGCCGCGGTTGAACCGGCCGTTGCGGCACCGGCTGGTCTCGCCGGTGGTCGGGGCCGAGGACGTGATCACGGCGTTGCGGTCGGTGTGGGAGACGGAGCTGGTGGTCGTGGGCGGTCGGGCGGAGGAGGTGCGTCGGCTGCGGGAGCACTCGCGCGCGTCGGGCGTCGGCGACCGGGTCCGGCTGGTCGGCCGCGTGCCGCAGGTGGCGATGCCCGCGTTGCTGAGGTCCGCCGACGTGGTGGTCTGCGCCGGGTCGGACTGCGCCGCCGTGACACCGCTGGAGGCCATGGCGTGCGGCGTGCCGGTGGTGGCCGCGAACGTCGGCGGGGCGACGGACATCGTCGTGGACGGCGTCACGGGTCTCCTCGTGCCACCGGACGACCCACGGGCGCTGGCCCGCGCGCTGCGGCCCCTGCTCTCCGACGACGCCCGCCGCGACGCCTACGGCATCGCCGCCACAGACCGGGTCGAGGCCAGGTACAGCACGACCAGGATCGCCGCCGAGACGGTCCGCGTGTACCGCCAGGCCACCGGCCGACCGGAGGCGCTGGAGTCTTCCCTCAACGACGGCTGACCGCGCCTCTCACCACCCCGGCCCCACCGCTCCCTCACCGGGACCGAACGCCCGCACCCGCATCCGCGCCCGCAGCTCGGCGCAACCACAGCTCGGCGCAACCACAGCTCGGCGCAGCCACAGCTCGGCGCAGCCACAGGTCGGCACGGGCACAGCTCGGCGCGGGCGCGGGGAGGTTGCGGTGTGGCCGGCTCACGGCCGGTAGGTGCGCAGGCGGTCAGTCAGGTCGTCCGGCGTGCCGTAAGCGCGCAACCGGATCGGCCTCGGGTCGCCGGGGTGGTCGCCACGCCTCAGCGCCGCCACGTACGCAGCCACCTCCGGCGCGGGCGGCAGGACGTCGCCGCCCCGGTAGGTGATCACCACCGGCTGCTCGGCCGGCCGGGTGCGGACGGCGGCGGCCCAGCCGTACTCCTCGTCCCACAGCAGGGCGAAGTCGCGGCCCGGGAACGACGGCAGGTTCCCGTCCACGTCGAGGCAGGCCGTCGCGGGCGGGCCGGGGTTGGCGCGCCAGCACTCGCCCGCCAACCCCAGCTCGACCGCGACGGCCCGCACGTACCGCTGGAGGCCACGCGTCGGCGTGTCCTCGGCCCCGGATTCGGACCCGGACCCGGACCCGGATTCGGGGGTCACGCTCGCCACGTCCCCCGGGTCACCCGGTCCCGTCGGCCCGAGCCGGACGGGCCGAGCGGCCCAGCGCGAAGCCGAGCGCGATCATGCCGAGGCCCAGCAGCAGGTGCAGCCAGTTGTCGGCGGTGTTGACGGGCACGAAGTTGGCCGAGCTGTCGTGGTCGACGAGGAGCCCGTACAACCACAGCAGCAGGTAGACGACGCCGCCCGCGACGAGGTACAGGAACGCGTTGCGCGCCGTCTTGGCCATCACCAGCCCGAGGACGCCGAACGCCAGGTGCACGATGTTGTGCAGGATCGACACGGCGAACACGCCGAAGAGCTTCGCCTGCGACTCGTGCCCCGCGAACTGGATCGTGTCGTAGTCGGTGGTGATGCCGGGGATGAACCCGGCGATCCCGACCACGAGGAACACCGCGCCCACCACCGCCGCCGCCAGTTGGACCGGTGTGCGTGTCGTCGCTGTGCCGGGTCTGGACATGTCGACTCCCGTTGCCTCGCGGAAACCCACTTCGGTTGCCGTCCGACTACCCGACGTGGGTGCGCGCAAACGACCGGCCCGACCACCGACCGGCCGAACCACCGGGGCGGACGACGGCGAGCACGACAGCCAGCACGACAGCGACCACGACGGCGAGCACAACGGCGGTCAGCGCGGCGGTTCGAACCGGGCCAGCCACGTGGTCAGGATCTGCTCCAACCGCCCGGCGTCCTCGGCGTCGAGGGCGTCGAGCAGCTGCCGCTCGTTGGCCATGTGCTCGGTGAACGCCTGGTCGATCACGCGCCGGCCCGCCTCGGTCAACGCGACCACGCGCCGCCTGGCGTCGCCGTGCCCCGGCCTGCGCGTCACCAGGCCGTCGCGCTCCAGCCGGTCGATGCGCTTGGTGATCGCGCCCGTGGTCACCATCGTGTGCTGGGCCAGCTCCCCCGGCGCGCGCTCGTAGGGCGCGCCGGCCCGGCGCAACGCGGCGAGCACGTCGAACTCCCCCTCGCCGAGCCCGTGCCGCCGGTACACGACGGCCAGCTGCTCGGTCAGCACGGCCGCGAGGCGGTGCAGCCTGCCGATGACGCCCTGGGGCGTGACGTCGAGGTCCGGCCGTTCCCGGGCCCACTCGGCCTGGATGCGGGCCACGCGGTCGAGTTCCATGACACCACAGCATAGCTTCCACGGAAGCTAAAATGTCTTCCGTGGAAACTATCCGGTGGGGCCTGGTCACGGCGATCGCGCCGGTCGCGTGGGGCTCGACGTACTACGTCACGCACCACTTCCTGCCCGCCGGCCACCCGCTGTGGGGAGCGGTGCTGCGCGCGCTCCCCGCCGGCGTGCTGCTCCTCCTCCTGTGCCGCGAACGCCCTCGTGGCCGGTGGTGGTGGCGGTCGCTGGTGCTCGGCACGGTGAACATGAGCGCGTTCTTCGCGCTCGTCTACCTCGCCGCACAGCTGCTGCCGACGAGCCTGGCCTCGACGATCACGGCCACGTCACCGGTCGTGATGATCGCCCTGGCGTGGCCGCTGCTCGGTGAACGGCCGCGTGGCCGGGCGGTGCTGGGCGCGCTCACCGGCATCGTCGGCGTGGTGCTCATGCTCGCCTCGGGCGTGGACGCCGTCGACCCCCTCGGGGTCGTGGTGTCGGTCGCCGCGATGGCGCTGTCCGCGTTCGGGCACGTCCTGACGAAGCGCTGGGGCGCGGGCGCGGATGTGCTGTCGATGACGTCCTGGCAGCTCGTCGCGGGCGGCGCGGTGCTCGTCGGGCCCGCGCTCGTGGTCGAGGGCGCTCCCCCGCCGCTCACCGGCGCCACCCTGCTCGGCTTCGCGTACGTGTCCGTCGTCGCCACGGCGGTCGCGTTCGTCGCCTGGTTCACCGGCCTGCGCCACCTGGAGGCGGGCACGGTGGGGTTGATCGGCCTGCTGAACCCGGTCACCGGGGTCGTGCTCGGTCTGCTGGTGGCGGACGAGTCGCTGGGCGCGCACCAGGTGCTGGGGCTCGTGCTCGTGCCGGTCGGCGTGCTGCTCGGACAGCGGACCGGGCCGACGTCGAGCAGGGCGGCGTCGGCTCCATCCCGCGCGGACAGCGCCACTGCGGGTGCTCGACGACGTCGAGGACCTTCCGGTGCGCAAGCCGCTGCCGCCACCGGTTCGAGCACTGGAGGGCGGGAGCGCTCCGACACCACCACCTGAGGCGTTCAGCCCTCTCGGAACCCGGGGCGCGCCACCAGCGACCACAGGTAGCTCAACGGCTCGCCGTCGGCCTCGTCACGCTCGACGAACTCGGTGATCAGCGCGGTCAACCGGGCGTTGAGCTCCGCCTGGGACGCCGCGCCGAGGCGCAGCACGCCCCTCGCGCTGTCCCGGTTGGCGTCCGGCCCGGCCTCCAGCACCTCGGCCCGGTGCGCGGCGAGCATCGCCAGGTCCACCCGCTGGACCAGGCCCTCGCCCTCGACGTCGACCAACCCCAGCCGCCACGTCCGGCCGGTCGCCCGGTACGGCCGTTCCAACGCGCCGCGCGTGCCGCTGCGCACCGGTTCGGCGGCCAGGAAGTCCCGCTTCACCAACGCCCGCACGTGCCGCAGCACGGTCGCCGGCGCGACGCCGAGCCGGTCCGACAGCTCCTTGTTCGTCAACGCCTGGTCCCAGCACAACCGCAGGATGCGCCAGCGCAGCGGGTGCGCGAGCACCTTCAGCTCCTCGACCGTCGCGTCGCGGGCGGGGTGATCAGGCGGGGCCGGCACGCCGCAGAGGCTAACCCACCCGTCCTTGCCGCGCGCGCCAGTGGTTTGGTTCACTGCTATCGATTGCACTTCGTGAAATCACTAGGGGTGTGGCGTGGACGGACTGGCGCGGCGGGTCGGCGAGTGGGTGCGCGAACGGAACGGCGAACTGCTGGCCGAACTGGCCGGGTGGGTCGCCCGACCGAGCATCAGCCGCACGGGCGAAGGCATGGCGGACGCCGCCGCGCACGGCGCGGAACTGCTGCGGCGCAACGGCTTCCAGGCCGAGATCAGGCAGACCGACGGCTGGCCCGCCCTGCTGGGCGCCGCGCCCGGCCCGCCCGGCGCGCCGCACGTGCTGGTCTACGGCCACTACGACGTGCAGCCACCCGGACCGCCGCACGAGTGGGTCACCCCGCCGTTCACGCCCGACTTCCGCGACGGCCGGCTCTACGGCCGGGGCGCCGGTGACAACAAGGGCCAGCACCTGGCCCAGCTGCTCGGCCTGCGGGCGTTGCGCGAGCTGACCGGTGGCCTGCCGTGCCGGGTGACCGTGCTGCTCGACGGCGAGGAGGAGATCGGCAGCCCGCACCTGGCGTCGGTGCTGCGCGGGATCGACCGGCCGGACCTGGTGGTGTGGAGCGACGGCCCGGTGCACGAGTCCGGCCGCGCCGCGGTGGTGCTCGGCGTGCGCGGCGTCGTCACGTTCGAGTTGCGGACCACGGGCGCGTCCGGCGTGCTGCACTCCGGCAACTGGGGCGGTGTCGCGCCGAACCCCGCGTGGCGGCTGGTGCACGCCCTGGCGACCATGCGCTCGCCCGACGGCCGGATCCTGGTAGACGGCGTCACCGACGACGTCGTCCCGCTGAGCCCCCGTGAACGCGACGCGCTGGACCGGCTGCCGGTCGACGTGCCCGCCACCCTCGCGGGCATCGGCGTCACCGCGATGGAACCGCCCGCCGACCTCGGCTACAGCCGCCGGCTGGCCTCGCCCACGTTCACGATCAACTCGTTGAGCTGCGAGGACACCCCGGAACACCGCACCGTCATCCCGAACCGGGCGGTGGCGCGGTGCGACATGCGGCTGGTCGGCGGGCAACGGGCGGAAGCGGTGCTCGCCGCCCTCAGAGCCCACCTGGCCGTGCACGCGCCGGACGTGGACCTGGTCGAGGGCGCGGCGATGCAGCCCTCCCGGACGCTGCCGGAGACCCGGTGGACGAACGCGGTCCTGGCCGGCGCGGAGGCCGGGTTGGGCGAACCGCCGCTGCTCGTGCCGGCGCTCGGCGGCAGCCTGCCGATCGCCGCGTTCACCGACGCGTGGGACGTGCCCTGCTACGGCGTGCCGCTGGCCAACGTGGACGAGGCCAACCACGCGCCCAACGAGAACCTGGACCTGGGCTGGTTCCGGCGCGGGATCGTCGCCGCCGCCACCGTGCAGCACGCGATCGCGGAGGCGGGGCGATGACCTGGACCGACTTCGAGTGGCTGACCGGCGCCGAGCCGAGCCCGGACGGCAGGTCCGTGGTGTGCGTCAGCGACGCCTCCGGCCGCCCGCAGCCGTGGGTGTCGCCGCTGGGCGGCACCCCGCGTCACGTGGAGGTGCCCGGGTCGGTCCGCCGGTGCGTCTGGCGGCCGGACGGCGCCCGGCTGCTGGTGCTGACCGACCCGGACGGCGGCGAGGACCACCGGCTGGCCGAGGTCGACCCGGCCACGGGCGAGGTGGTGTGGCTGGTCGCCGAGGAGGGCGTGCGGTGCGAGATCGGCACGCCGTACGGCAGCACCGGCCGGCCCTACAGCCCGGACGGGGCGCTGCTGGCCTACGCGAGCAACGCGCGTGACCGCGAGGTGTTCGACGTGCTGGTGCGCGACCTGCGCACCGGCGACGAGCGGATGGTGCTGCGCGGCGACGACCGCTACCTGCCGATGGGCTTCTCCCCCGACGCACGGCTGCTGCTCGTGCTGCGGCTGCACCAGAACACCGAGCAGGACCTGTTCGCGTGCGACCTCGCCACCGACGAGGTCCGGCTGCTCACCCCGCACGACGGTCCGGCGAAGTACCACCCGGTCGCGTGGCTGCCCGACTCGTCCGGCGTCCACCTGTGCACGACGCAGGGCCGTGACTTCCTCGGTCTCGCCACGCTGTCCCTGGACGGTGGGCTGACCTGGATCGACACGCCGGAGGCCGACGTGGAGGGCGCCGCCCTCTCACCGGACGGCACGCGGCTGGCGTGGGGCGTCAACGAGGACGGCTACACCCGGCTGAGGTGGGCCGACGTCGGAGGAGCACCCGCCGACGTCACCGGGCTGCCACGCGGGGTCTCGGTTGCCGAGTTCGGCTTCGACGGCTTCGCCCCGAGGTTCACCGCGTCGGGTGAGCTGCTGGTGCAGCTCGCCCGGCCGGACGCGGCGACCGACCTGTTCCTGGTGGACCTGGACCGGGACGAGGCGCGGCGGCTCACCGACTGCGGGGCACGGCTGCCGGGCGCGGTCGTGCCGCCGACCGTCGTGCGCACCACGAGCGCCGACGGCGAGACCGTCCCGTGCCTGCTCTACCGGCCGCCGTCGGCGAGCGCGGAGCACCGGGCGGCGGTGGTCGTGACCGTCCACGGCGGACCGGAGTTCCAGGCGAAGCCGGGGTTCGACCCGCTCGTGCAGGCGCTGCTGGCACGCGGGATCGGCGTGCTCGCGCCCAACATCCGGGGTTCGTCCGGTTACGGGATGCGCTACCAGCGGCTGATCTACCGCGACTGGGGCGGCGGCGACCTGGCCGACCTGGAGGCGGCGGCGCGGCTGCTCGACGACGTGCCGTGGGCCGACACGGCCCGGCTGGGCGTGCACGGCGCGTCCTACGGCGGGTTCGCCGCGCTGTCGTGCCTGACCAGGCTGCCGCACCTGTGGCGGGCCGGTGTGAGCGAGTGCGGCTCGTCGGACCTGCTCAACGACATCCGGTCGTTCCCGCCGACCTGGCGCAAGCGGGCGGTGGACTGGATCGGCGATCCCGACGACCCGGCCGACGTGGCCGTCCTCACCGAGCGCAGCCCGCTCGAGCACGCCGACCGGCTCACCGCGCCCGTGCTGATCATGCACGGCGAGAACGACACCAGGGTCGACCCGGCGGAGTCCGAGCGGATGTACGGCAGGCTGCGCGAGCTGGGCAAACCGGCGCGGCTCGTGCTGCACCCCGGCGTCGGGCACGAGTGGGACCGGGCCGGGCTCGCCGACACCGTCGAGCTGATCGTCTCCTGGTTCGCCGACCACTTCCGCTGACGACCGCACGGGAACCGGGCTCACCTCGACCCGGGCACGCCGACCGCCGCCGCAGGGCTCGCCTCGCTCACCGTCCGGGTGTGAGGTCGTCCGGGCGGGATCAGGACAGGGCCAGCAGCAGGTGCAGGCCGACCAGCAGGCCGCACGTGAGGGTGTGGACGAGCGGGTTCTGGGCCAGCAGCGCGGCGAACTCGCGCAGGAACGCGCTGGGCAGGAAGTACCACGCCGTCGGGGCGCCGATGATCTGCATGCGCAGCCGCAGCCTGCGGGCCAGCACGGCGGCGCGGAAGACGTGGAAGTTGTTGGTCACCGCGACCGCCCGGCCGGTCCAGTCGCGTTCGGCGAGCAGCCGCGCGCTGTACGCCAGGTTCTGCTCGGTCGTCGTCGCGCGGTCCTCCAGCACGATCAGCTCGTCCGGCACGTCGCGGCGCAGCAGGTAGTCGCGCATCGCCGCGGCCTCGGACACCGCCTCGTCCGGCCCCTGCCCGCCCGAGACGACGAGCAGCGGCGTGCGGCCCGCAGCCACCTCGCGGCGGTACAGGTGCAGGCCGCGGTCCAGCCGTGCGGCCAGCAGCGGCGGCACGCGGTCGCCGATCAGGCCCGCCCCGAGCACGATCACCGCGTCGAAGCCCGTGCGGCGGCCGATGCTGCCGTACACGATCGAGTACAGCAGCAGGCTGACGAACAGGAACGCGACGTAGGCCGCGACGATCAGCAGCGACCCGATCAGCGCGTCGACCACCGGCCCGGTGTGCGCGGTGGCGAAGCCGAACGCGAGCACCACCCCGAAGATCGCCAGGCCGGCGAGCAGCGAGAGCAGGTTGGCCAGGCCGAAACCCTCGCGGCGCAGCATGAGCACGCCGTTGGCGATCAACGCGGTCGGCAGCACGAAACCCAACCCCAGCAGCACGGCCACGAACGCGTAGCCGACGACGACGGCGGACCAGCCGCCGTTCGCCGAGGCCCGGAACACCAGCCACAGCAGCAGGAACACCAGCGTCACACCGAGCCACACGGCGTTGCCGAGCCGCCGCCGGTCCCGGATCACGCCGATCACGAAGAACAGGGCGGGCACGAGCGCCGCGATCCCGAAGATCATGCGGGCCAATGTAGACGGCCGGCGGTCACTCGAAGTCGTCCAGCACGCCTGCGGGCGTCCGCGGCCCGAGGCGGCCGGCGGTGGCGTGCAGTCCGGTCAGGGTCGCGGCGGTGGTGAGACCGAGGATCGGGTCCGGCCGGTCGGACAGCAGGCTCGCGTACAGCGGGCGGTAGTGGGCGACCTTGCGCGGGGTCCGGCCGTCGCCGCCGTGCTCGGCCAGCAGCTCACCGCCCCGGAACGCGAACGCGGTCATCGCCGTGTGGTCCAGCCACACCTCCACGTCACCGCAGGTCAACGCGGTGGACTTGCTGCTCGCGCCGGTGCGCCAGCTGGTGTGCAACCGGGCCGTGCCCACCGCGCCGCGGGACCGGAACGACGCCACCGCCCAGCAGCTCGTGCGCTCGTCCCGCAGCGACGTCACCACGCTGACCTGCACGAACCGGGCCAGCACGGTGAGCTGGTTGATGCCCGAGTCGGTCCACGCCGAGAGGTAGGACGTGAACGCCTGGTCGCCCTTGAGCACGTACGGGTCGTTGAACGCCGAGGTGATGGAGGTGACCGGCCCCCACTCCGGGTGCGCGGCCACCAGGTCCGCCGCCCACTCCACCTCGGGCGAGAACGCGAAGTGGTGCGCGGTGAACAGCCGGTCGTGCGCGCCGTCCACGCCGATCAGCCGGTCCACCGACGCCAGGTCCGGCGCCAAGGGCTTCTCCACCAGCACCCGTGCGGCGGAGCCGGTCAGCACCGACGTGGCGAGGTCGGCGTGCGAGTCCGCCGGCGTGGCGATCACCACCAGGTGCGGTCGGTGCGCCGCCAACGCGTCGTCGAGGTCGCGGTAGTGCGCGGGGGTCGCGCCCCGGAACACCGGCGGCCCGGCGTGCGGGTCGACGGTGAACACCAGGTCCACCTCGGGCCGTTCCGCGAGCACCTCCAGGTGCGTCCGGGCGATGGTGCCGACCCCCACCAGCCCGACCCGCGTCCGTCCGTCAATGGGTCCCACCCCGGCAGCGTCCACACCCGGCAGTATCCGCCTCGCCGAACCGCCGAGGGCCTTCTTGATCGTGACGACCAGGACACATCGCGTGGCTCGACGGTGCCGTGACGAGGTAGTTTCAGCGTCGTCCGCGCACCAGCCTCGGGGAGCACATGCGATTCCTCTTCCGCCCACCCGCCAGCGAGGCCGGTGGACTGCTCTCGCTGCCCTGGGCCCAGCCCCTGGAGGAGTGGGACGAGAAGCTGCTGCTGACCGTGCCCCAACGCGGTATCTCGCGGCACGTCGTGCGGTTCGTGGCCAGCGAGGGCCGCGTGTACGCGCTCAAGGAGATCGCCGAGTCGCTGGCCCGGCACGAGTACTCGATCCTCGGCGACCTGGAGCGGGAGGGCATGCCCTCGGTGTCGGTGCTCGGGCTGTGCGTCGACCGCCCGGACGACCAGCAGGCCATCCTGGTCACCCGCTACCTCGACCACTCGATGTCCTACCGCTACCTGTTCTCCAGCCCGCGCGTCGAGCACTCGGCGGACCGCCTGGTGGACGTGCTGGTCGGGCTGCTGGTCCGGCTGCACCTGTCCGGCACGTTCTGGGGCGACTGCTCGCTGTCGAACACGTTGTTCCGGCTGGACGCGGGCAACCTGGCCGCCTACCTGGTCGACGCCGAGACCGTCGAGCGACACCCGGAGCTGTCCGCCGGCCAGCGGACCTACGACGTGGACCTGGCCCGTGAGCGCATCGGCGGCGAGCTGATGGACCTCGAGGCCGGCGGCCTGCTGCCGTCGGACATCGACCCGATCGAGGTCGCCGACAGCGTGCCCCGCCGGTACGCCGCGCTGTGGGAGGAGGTGACCCGCGAGGAGTTCTTCCAGCTCGACGAGCAGCGCTACCGGGTCGCCGAACGCCTGCGCCGGCTCAACGACCTCGGCTTCGACGTCGACGAGGTCGAGCTGGTCACCTCGGACAGCGGCGCGCGGCTGCGGGTGGACATCCGGGTCGCCGAGATCGGCCAGAGCCGCCGCGAGCTGTTCAAGCTCACCGGCCTGGAGGTGCAGGAGGGGCAGGCCAGGCGCCTGCTCAACGACCTGCGCTCGTTCCGCGCCTACCTGGAGCAGCGCGACGGCGCGCCCGTGCCCGAGACGACCGCCGGCCACCTGTGGCGCAACGAGGTCTACGACCCGGTGGTCGCCGCCGTGCCGCCCGACCTGCTCGGCGTCCTGGCCCCGGCGGAGCTGTTCCACGAGGTCCTGGTCCACCGCTGGTTCCTGTCCGAGAACGCGGGCCGTGACGTGGGCACCACCGCCGCGCTGCGCTCCTACCTGGCCACCGTGCTGCCGAACCGGGACACCGAGGTCGACGACGAGGACGACGACCTCGACTGATGGTGACGAGCCCGGGGTGACGCCGTCGGCGGTTCGCCCCACCGGCTGACGTCCGGTCCGGATCCACCGGCCCGGACGAGGACGGCGCTACAGTGTCACCTGCTCCTCAGGGCTGGAGCGCCAAGCGTGGACGTCTGCCGATCCCCTTGCCCTGCGCGATCGGTGAGGAGTTCACCTTGCGCACGCGTTCTTCAGCGACCGAACCGGTCATCAAGGCGCAGAACCTGGGGAAGACCTACGAGTTCCACCGGCAACCACAAGGGCTGTCGGGCGCCGTCCGCAGCCTCTTCCGCCGCGAGCTCACGAGCGTGCGGGCCGTCCACGGCGTCGACCTGACCGTCGGACGGGGCGAGATCGTCGGCCTGCTCGGGCGCAACGGGGCGGGCAAGACCACTCTCGTCAAGATGCTGTGCGGGCTCCTGGTGCCGACCGAGGGCGACCTGGAAGTGTGCGGTGAGCGGCCCGCGGACCGGTCGTACTCGTTCCTGTCCCGGATCTCGGTGATCTTCGGCCAGAAGGCGATGCTGTGGTGGGACGTGTCCACCCGCGAGTCGCTCAGGATCCACCGGAGCATGTACGAGATCTCCCGCGACGACTTCGCGGCGACGGTGGTGCAGCTCGGCGACCTGCTGGGCATCACGGACATCCTCGACACACCGGTCCGCCACCTCTCGCTCGGGCAGCGCATGCGCTGCGAGCTCGCCCTGGCCCTGCTCCACCGGCCGACGCTGCTGTTCGCCGACGAGCCGACGATCGGCCTGGACGTCGAGGCCAAGGTGGTCGTGCGGGACCTCTTCCGCGAGATCAACCGGACGTTCGGCACCGCCATCGTGCTGACCAGCCACGACATGAAGGACGTCGAAGCGCTCAGCGATCGCGTCGTCATCATCAAGGACGGTTCGGCGGCGTTCGACGGCGACCTCGCCGAGCTGCGCGCCCACGCCGACCTGCCCGCGGAGGTGGTGCTGACCTACCGCGACATCCCACACCTCCCCGCGGAACTCGCGCACGACTCCACAGAGGACGGCGCACGCAGCGTCCGGTTGCGGCTCGGGGATCGACCGGTGCCGGAACTATGGCGGACCGCGGCGCGGTGAGGCGAGAGTCGACGGCCTCGGCCGTGCGGGCCAGTTCCGCCGCGCTCCGCGTCCCGCTCCGGCACAGCAACCGCGTCGCGGGCCGGCCGAGGTGGAACAGGGCGGCGATGTCGGCGCACACCGCACCGGGCTCGGTGTCGGTGGCCGGCCACCAGGCGTACCCCCGCTCGTACCCGAAGGTCGTCTCGAGCTCCGTGGCGCACGCCACCGTCGGATCGACCGCGCGGAGCGCCGTAACGCACTCGAGCCCTTGGCCCCGGTCGAGCGGAGCGATGATCCGCACCCGACCGCCGGTAACCACCGAAGCGCCGTTGGACGTGAGGACCTTCGCGAAGAGCAACAGGGGTTCCGCGGGGACGTCGGACAGGGCCCGCGAAGGGCGGCCGGTGATCAGCGTGGTCCGGACACCGCTGTCGCGCACGTGGCGCAACATCTCGACGTCCTCGTCGAGGACGACGTTCCCGGTCTTCACCAGCGTCCCGTCCAGGTCTCAGATGAGCGCTCTCACCTCCCGGCCCGTTCGCGCGGGGTGGCCGCACGCGCGGCGGACAGGACCGGAACGCCGCGTACAGCGCGACACCGGCCGCGCCGTTGCGCAGCCCCCGGACGAGCACGTCCCGCGCCCTGCCCAACCCGCGCGCCGGCGACGGCCTCGGCAGCACCCCGAGCCGTTCCCCCATCGCCTGACCCGCTCCGTAGGCCCACACGCTCCGGAGGTCGTCGGCGAGGCCGAGCGGCTTGTGCCCCGTTCGCGAGCAGCGCCGACCTCACCTTCGCCAACGGCCACGCACACCTTGCCGTCCTGTGCGATCCGACGACCGCCCGGATTCCCCCAGGACAGGGGGATCGGGGCGGTCATCGCGATCAGTTCAGTAGATGATGGCCGGCAACCACCGTGGCGAGTTGCGTATGTGGAACCACCTCCATGGCGCGATCCACACTCCGTACACCCGGCCCCAGGCGAAAACCTTCACACCATCCCAATCCTGGCCCCACGTCGTCCTGCCCCCGGGCCACAGCCACTTGGTCGGGCTCTTGGTTCCCCAATCCTTCGCCACCAGGATCGGCAACGGGGTCAGGTTGATGATGCGACCACACATCTTCATCCCCCATCTCCACTCGCAGTTGGGGTTGTAGCCGCTGGTGTCACTGCAGTTGTTCGGGTCGCCCACGCAGTAGTCATAGCTGTTGACGTTGCCGTTGGCGACCGCGTCGACTTGGAGGAAGCGGCCTGTCGCGGGGTTGTACAGGCGCACACCCATCACCATCGTGCCGTCCAGGGTTTCGGACGATCTCTGGGCGGCGCCCAACCAGCCGTACCTCGTGGGCGCCTGGCCCTGCCGGGGGACGCCGAACTCGTCCGTGGCCCGGGTCGTGGCAGTCGCGGTCGCCGGATCGTAGACCACCGTGATGTCGCCGTGCAGGTCGGTCAGCTGGAGCTGCACGTCGCCGGACGCCGAGGTCGTTGCCGCCAGGTCGTTGTCCAGGCCCTTGACGTTGCGGGTCAGCGCGTTCGTCGACCGATCCTCCACTATCCAGTCCGGGGTGTCGTGTTCGGTTCCGTAGTGGTTGATCCGGGTCCAGCCGCCTTCCAGAGCGGTGGAGCGGACGCGGGACGTGGCGTCCATCGTCCAGGTTTGCTCCGCACCACCGACGGCTTGGGTGTGGATTCGGTCGTTCACGTAGTAGGTCAGGCGGCCCGCCCCGCCTGTCATCGTCACCGTTCGACCGAAGGCGTCGTAGCCGTGGCCTTCGTCCACCAACCGGTCTTTCGTGTCGTACGCGTGCGCCTCGACCGTGTTTCCCCCCTGGCAGGTCGTGGTCTGCTTCGACGTGCGGTTGGAGTTCCTGTCGTACCCGTACGACCGGGTGACGCACGTGTCGTCCGCGCGGACCAAGCGACCCACGGCGTCGTACTGGAAGTGCTGTGTGGACAGATCAGCCTGCGTCAGCACCTGGTTGTGCACCGAGTTGCTCGACGTGCTGTCGAGCAGGACCACGCTGTTCGCGGCGGTGTAGCTGCGCCGTACCGACACGCCGGTCTCGTCGACGGTATCGCGCATGATCACGCCTGACGGCATCTTCTGCTCGACGATCTCCCCGCCCGGACCGTACGTCGCGGTGAAGGTGCCGGCTATCGAGTCCGTCATCCCCACAGCCAGTCCACGCGGTTCTCTCGTGGTGTCGTACTCGTACGTGACCTCCGACGGCACGGTGTTCGTGACCTTCACCGGGCGGTTCAGCGCGTCGTTGTGGTACGTCGTGCGGCCGCCATCGGCGTCCGTGTACGTCAGAACCCGACCGAGGGCGTCATAACCCACGGCAACCGCGGCACCGTCCGAGCCCACCGTTCGAGCGACCCTTCCGGTCGCCGGGTCGTACTCGGTGGTGACCGCGGGCACGGGTGCCCCCAGGCCACCGGTGACCTTCACCGTCACCTTGCGGCCCGCAGGGTCGTAGGTCGTGCTGGTGACGCGGGAGACGCCGCCTGCCGACTCGATCGTCTGGTCCACCAGGCCGTTCGCCGCGTAGGTCGTGGTCTTGACGACCCCGTCGGACGGGTTCGCGCCGCCACCGGTGATGGGTGCCTTCGGCTCGACCCGGCAGATCATGCCCGCCCACTCCGGCCGGCCGCCGCAGTGACCGCCGACGGCCGCGGAGTAGTAGGTGGTGACGGTCGTGGCGGCGTCGTTGCCACTCGACGCGGGCAGGCTCGACTCGATCGGACGGCCCTGCGGGTCGTGGACCGTGGTCGTCGCCAGTGCCAGACCACCCGGGTCCTGCACGGTCCTGGTCTCCAGCCCGTTCGTCCAGTCGTACTCGGTCGTACGCGTTCGTTGGTCGGCGTCGACCGGGTAGCCGGTGATCGCGGCTCCGGTCACCTCCCGGGTCTCCTTGTTCTCGACCTTCGCGCTGCCGTCCGCCGGCCGGCCCTCGTCGTAGAAGACCGCCTTGTGCGTGCGTGCCGGCACGCGGCTGCCCACGGGCAGCACCGGCACACCCCCGGTCGCCGGCACTGCGTTCGCCAACTGGATCACGTGCAGCGGGCCGTACTCGTGCGTCTTGCGCTGCCCGTCGGCCTCGTAGACCGTGGTGGTCGACAGCAACGCCGCTCGCTCCGCGGGGGACTTGTCCGCCATGCCCAGGTGGGTCGACCGAGCACCGTCGCCCAGTGCGAGTTGCCGGTTGGCAGCGGACAAGGTGCGCACCACGTTGCCGTACTCGTCGTGCTCGGTCGTGCTGGTGTGCCCGCCGGGCTGGATCTCGTTGACCTCCCGGGCATCGGGGTTGAGGTAGTGCACGGTGGCGCGCCGGTAGTCGCCGGCGCCGAGGTTGTCACGCCCGGTGTGGCTGCCCGGCACCTGGTCCGCCGGGAAGATCGCCGTCGCGTCGGTGGGCGCGTCGCGCTGCGCCCAGGCGGCGACCGACAACTCCGCCATGTCGTGTGGCGCCTCCTGGCCGCTCACCGGGACGTCGTAGACGAGCGTGGTCAGGGCGTCGCCCTCGACCTCGTTCTTCGTGCCGGGTTCCAGCGCCGGGCGGGACACCGCGAGCAGCATCCCGTCACCGGCCGTGTCGTCGTTTCCGGCGCGGCCGTAGTAGAACGTCCACGGCAGCTCACCCGGCGGCGTCAGGCGACTGATCCGCCCGGAGTCGTACTCGTACTTGGTCTTGAGCGCCGGGCTGAGCCGCGGATCCCACACCTCGCGCAGCCGTCCCAGCGTGTCGTAGGCGTACCGACCGAGACCCGTCTCCCGAACGGTGGCACCGGACTCCCACACCTTGATCAGGCTCACCTGACCGGTGTAGTCACCGAGCACGGTGGCGGTCGCGGTCGTCCGGGGCGCGTACACCAGCTCCACGACCCGGCAGCCGTGCGGCAGCGTCGTCGGGACCTCCACGTCGCACTGCGCCGGGGAACTCACCGCCGTTGTCGGTGGGATGATCTTGCGCAGCCGGGCGCGGGTCTTGTGGTCGGCGCCGACCACCGCGTCGTACACGTAGACCGTCTCGGCGTTGGCGGTCGCGGGGAAGGTGGTGCGGACCGCATAGGTGCTGACCTCGGCGGCGACCTTGGCGAACACGGTGGTGCGCCCCTCGGTGTCCCGCAGGCTGTAGCGGTCGTTCGACGCGTCGTGGGTCAGGCTCAACTCGCCGGCGTCCGGCTGCGGGACCCACGTCCCGTCGACGTCCCGGGTGAATCCCACCGCCGTGTCGTCGGTGCGGACCACCTCGACCGACGTGGCCGACGTGGCGCGGAGTTGGGTGAACTGGCCGACGGCGTCCTGCGAGGTCCCGCCGGAGGTCCAGGCGGGCCCGAACATCGCCACGGTGCCGTCCTGTTCGGCGCCGGCCAGCGGATCGCGTGAGGAGAACGTGCGCGAGATGCCCACGCCGAACGCCGACACGTCGTCGGCGGACAACGCGTAGTCGCCAGTCAGCAGGTTGACGGTGCCAGGCCCGATCTGCTCACTCGCGGCGGCGTCGGCGGCGCGGTCGACGACGAGGTCGACGCCCTGTGATGCTTGCCCGGCGGTGAACTCGGCCCTGATCTGGATGACGCCGTCCGTCGTGAGGGTGCGCGTGACGTCCCAGACGAGGTCGCTCGACACCCCGACCGGCCAGGTGATCTGCGCCCCGTCCGACTTGCGGCGCACGTCGCCCTGTGGGACCGGCTTCCACGTGTCGGCCGCACCGCGCCGGTAGGCGTAGGTGACGGTGGTCAGCTCGGCTCGCGCCAGAGCGGACAGTTGGACCCGCCGCGCTGTGCGCGCGCCCGGCTCCGGGCTCGTCACCGCGCCCGTCCCGGCGTGGAACCGGTACGTCGTCGGCGAGGAGTCGTTGCCGGCTGCGTCACGGGCCCACGCCGTCAGCGTGTGCCTGCCGTCGGACTCCGGTGTGACGGTGATCGTGTGCGGCGTGCCGGAGTACGGCACCTCCTGGCTCGGGCCGTCGTCGAGTCGCCACACCACCCACGAGACGTCGGCGGTCGGCGGGGTGACGGTGAACGACCCGGGCGTGCCGGTGCCGCCGGCCCAGCGGCCTTCCGGGTAGTCCGAGGACGCGACCGCGGGCGCGGCCGGTGCGACGAAGTCGGGGGTGAAGGTGAGCCACGGCGATGCCGCCTCAACGCTGTTCTTCGTCGCCTTGGCCCGGAACCGGTACGCCGTTCCCGCCGTGAGCGGCGTCGGCACCTGCCAGGAGACGGTCGCGTTCGGCGTCGTCGACGTGACGGTGCCCGAGGTGACCGGCGTGCCACCGGCTTCCTGCAGTTCGAAGGTCACCTCGTCGGCGAGGTCGTCGTCGTCCTCGACTCGGGCGTTGAGCGTCGGCCGGTCCGACCGCGTCCACGTCGGGCTGGCCTCCGGAGCCGTCGACGGCGTCACGGCGGGCGCGCTGAGCCGCAGCGGCCACGTGTAGGTGACGTCGA
Source organism: Actinosynnema sp. NPDC002837 (assembly GCF_040295345.1). NCBI lineage: Bacteria > Bacillati > Actinomycetota > Actinomycetes > Pseudonocardiales > Pseudonocardiaceae > Actinosynnema > Actinosynnema sp. NPDC002837. The sequence goes on along the minus strand of NZ_JBEOVG010000087.1, from coordinate 20,893 downwards.
GCCGGGGCCACGCCGACGCGGCGTCCGCCGACTGGAACTTCTTCCAGTCCTTGATGTTCTTCTCGTCGCCCGCCTTGATCAGCGCCGAGTGCAGGTTGTTCGGCGTCGCCAACCAACTCCGCACCAGTTCGGTGGCGTTGAAGTGGATCCACGCCGAACCGCCGCACGAGTTGTGGTGGTGGGACTCGACCTTGACGTCGTAGCGCTGGCCGAGCGTCGGCCGGTTGGCCCACACGGTGGTCGCGTCCGCCGGACCGGAGGTCGACCACAGCTCGACCGGGCGCGGCTCGCACACGTAAGAGTTGTCGTTCCAGACGATGACCCGGGCCTGTTCGACGGTCGCGCCACGCAGCGGGCCGACGTCGAAGTTGAGCAGCGATCGGGCGATCTTCTCGCCGTTGGTGCCCGACTGGAGTTCGATCTGCGTGTGCTTCGGCGTGTTGCCCTGGGTGGTGTCGACGTAGGTGTCGAAGGTGGTGCGGAACACCAGGTACGGGTCGACGGTGACCGGGTAGGCAACGGCCGGATCGGCGAGGAATCCCTGATCCGGGCGCAGGGTCACGGTGACCGCGTCACCGGACTGGTTCACTTCGTGGTCCACGGGCGTCGAGCGCGTGGGCTCACCGAGGCGTTCGTCGCGCTCCGCTCCCCACATCCGCGGCGGCGGCATGGTCGCGATCACGGTGCCGGCGTCGTCCACGAACTCCACCATGCCGCCGGGCGACGTGCGGACGGCCTCGAGCCCTTCCACCGTGATCGGCACCGAGAACGAGACCGGTCCCGTAGGGCGCCGTTTCAGCACGAAGTACTGCTCGAAGCCGGACCGGCGGGACTCCACCACGAGGTCGGTGTCCGGCCGCACGTCCGGGTAAGTGATCTTCACGCCGTCGACCTCGGGTTCGGGCAGTGCCCCCTGCCAACCGATGGTCACGTCGTGGCCGCCGACCTGGGTCGACACCAGCGCTGTCGTCTGCTCGCGAGCGCCCCTCGCACGCGCGAACGTCGCTTCCCACCCCGTCGCCTTCGGCCGGACGCCGTCCCGGTCGACCCGCAGCGCCGGGTCGACCGTGAGCCACTCCCCGTCCTTCTTCGTCCGCACCGGGCCCGCGGCCAACTCGGTGCGGAACGAGCCGTCGGGGTTCGCCCACGTGGTGGACGTTTCCGTGCGCTGTCCCACCACCTCGACCGGCGCGTTGCGCAAGCGCGCGGTGCGCAACGCCGACGTCCCGTCCGGCGCGGGACCTCCGGCGGCCGTCTCCGGCCGTTCCGCGCGCGTCGGGAACACCGACGGGAGGGCCACGACCGATGCCCCGATCAGGGTCACGGTCAGGGCCGCGCTGACCAGTGATCTTCCTTTGAAGAAGGCGCGCAACGGAACCATCCTTCCGGTCGAGCAGAACGCGTACTCGTCGGGCACACGCAGCTTGATCGGCACGTGACGCGGGAACAAGCGCAGGGGCCGCACCAGGGATGGTGGGACGAAATGTAGGCGTTGACCTGCGAGAACGCGCAGCGGCGGGACGCTGCGGCGGTACTGTGTTGATTCCCGTCAGCGGCGGGGATCGGTACTCGCGGCGATGAGAACAGGCTCTTCGGTGACCGTGATCGTGTCTCCCGATCGCACTTTCTCGACCCTCCCGTCGAGGTGGCGCAATTCCTGGCTGCGAGGACCGGCCGTGAGGGTGGCGGTTCCCTCGTCGGTCCAGCGGATCGTGGCGTCGTAGGTCTGGCCGGGCTCGGTCACGGTGAACTCGCACTGCCACACGTTGTCCGGCAGGTTCGCCGGGGCGCCGTGGCCGCACGCACGGCTGTGGGCGTGGTGCAGCCAGCGCTGCAACTGCTCGACGGCCAGCGCCGCGCTCGTCGGCACTCCGCCAACCGGTTGAAGCACGATCGGGATCCTCGTACCGCCCCAGTTGTAGAAGTACATCCGTTCGAGGTTGACCTTGCGCGCGTAGATCCCCACCAGGAAGAACCGCACGGCGTGGTTGCGGGCGGTGGCCTCGTCGAGGGGTTCCTGCAACGCGATCGAGTACGCGGTGCCGGTGCTCCACAACCGCGGGTGGACTCCGGCTCGGTGCATGACCCGATCGATCGACGCGGTCAGGTCCACCATCGTTTCCGGCGGGTCGGACGCCTGTCGCTTGAACAGCTTGATGCCCGCGACGTCACAGTGGTCGTACCCGCCGAGTTCCGCGAAGCGCCGGAGGAAGGCCACGCCCTCGGAAGTCCACAGCTCCCCCATCCCCGGGCACACCACCGTCGCGTCCGGGTCGCTCGACCGGATGATGTCCCCGGCCCGGCGGGACATCTCGATCAGGGTCTCCACGCTGCCCGCGTAGAACTTGCGGTCGTTGGCGAGGACCCACAGCTCGTACGCCTCGATCCGCCCCCGGTAGCGATCGACCAGCGTCCGGACGAACAGGTCCCAGTCCGAGAGGTCGGTCGGAGGTGCGGCGGTGGCGTCCGGGTACGGCGCGACCGGGCCGTCCGGGGCGGCCCACTTCGGGGTGCCCCCGAAGACGAACAGGGGCGGAACACCCGCTCGCTCCGCACCGCTCACCAGTCGGTCCAGCACCGCCCAGTCGAACTCTCCGCGGTGCCGCTGGATCTCGGACCACCGCGTGCCGCCGTCCCAGAACCGGACGGCGCCGACGCGGAACGCGGGCATCGCTCCGGTGGCGCTGTTGATCGTGACGCCGAACAGCGCGCTCGGCACGGGAGCCGGTGGCAGCGTCCAGGCGGGCCCGGTGAGCCGCTGGTCCACCGACCGGTCCGGGGCGGTCGCGGCCAGATGCGTGCCGGTCGTGCTCGACACCAGGATCACGGCCAACACCGCGTTGACGACGGCCAGCGCCGTCAGGCGCCGAGTCCGGACCCTCCGGCCGGGTCGTGGGGCCATCGGCGTGAGCGGCTTCGGCGGTTCGGGCGAGTGAACGGCCTCGGCGGGCGCTTCGTCGTCGGCGACCTCGTTCGCGGAATCCGTGGCGCGCAACCAAAGGCGATGCAGCAGGATCATGTCGTCCCGGCTCGCGCCGCACGCCGACGCGATGCGCTCGACGACGGCGAACTCCTGCGGCGCGTTCGCTCCCGTGCAGTACCGGTGAACGGCGGACTTGCTCAGGTGGACCTTCCGACCGATGCTCTCGTAGCTGCGGCCACTGGCGAGCTTGAGTCGCTCGAGCTCGTCTCCGAGCTCTCGGGATCGCGAATTCCCGGCCATGATCCCCCGATCACGATCGGCCAGACGCTCCGGCCCCTCGACTCGTGTATCGGCGAACCCGCCATTCCCGTAACAGACCGGATGAGGCCGGTTGCGAAACGTCACGGCAGCATGCCGTGCCACGAAGCCGACGTCGTGCCTGCCGAGAATGCGCCCGACTTCCCGTACCAGGTGAGCAAGGGCGAGCCGGAGGACTTCGCCGTCAACTTCCGACGAAGGCGTGCGACTGCCGCTTCTCCTTGGTGGTGGACTGGGTCGTGGGCGGTGAGACCCGTCAGACCGCGGTGCCCACCAACGACACCCTGCGCATCGTCCCGGTGGTGGAAGCCCTGATCGTCGACCGCCGATGACGCCTCACGGCCACCTGTCGACCACCACGGCCGGGGCACGGAGGCCATCCCGAGCGTGAATCAAGTAACCGGAACCGGCCGGCAGCGGTACCGCCGCAGGCGTAACAGCCACGCCTCCTCGACGAGCGACCGCCGGCACACCTTCCAGGTCCGCGCGATCCGTCGCCGGTGATCGTGCCCCCGCTGCCTGCGGCAGGCCGAGCGCGGATGCCTCGGTGTTCGTCCGCCGACGGCCGACGATGACCCATCACGCTCGGAGTCGGCGCGGCGGTTCCGCCCGTACGAGTCGGTTGACAGGCACGGCTAATGCCATTAGCTTTTAAGCTAATAGTCATTAGCCGTGAGGGGATCGACATGACGCAGTTCCTCGAGCTGGACGGCGGCCTGCTCGCCTACGAGGTGATCGGCGAGGGGCCGCTGATCGTGCTGGCCCACGGCATGGGCGACAACCGGGCCGCCTACCGCGAGATGGCCGTCCGACTGGCCGACGCCGGGTACCGAGTCGCCAGTGTGGACCAGCGCGGCCACGGCGAGTCCAGCACCGGCTGGGCCTCCTACAGCCGCACCGACTCGGCCGCCGACCTGCTCGCCGTGGTCCGACACCTGGGCGGTCCGGCCGTGCTCGTGGGTCACTCGTTCACCGGCGGCTCCGTCACCATCGCGGCCGCGCGGGAGCCCGAGTCGGTCAGCGCCATCGTGCAGATCAGCCCGTTCACCCGGGCGCAGAAGGTCGACTTCGGCGGCCTGCTCTCCAACCCCCGCTACCGCAAGGGGATGGCGCTGCTCATGGGCGCGGGGGTGTTCCGCAGCGTCGCGCTGTGGAAGCGCTACCTCGACCACGCCTACCCCGGCGCCAAACCGGCGGGCTTCGTCGAGCACGTCGCCGCCCTCGACGCGGACCTGCGCAGGCCCGGCCGGATGGCGGTGGTGGGCAGCATGGGCATGTCCGCGCCCACCGACGCGGGCGCCCGGCTCGGCGACATCCGCTGCCCCGCGCTGGTCGTCGAGGGCTCGCTGGACCCCGACTGGACCGATGCCCGCGCCGAAGGCGAGGGCATCGTGGCGGCCATGCCCCCGGGGCTGGGCCGGGTCGAGGTGATCGAGGGGGCGGGCCACTACCCGCACGTGCAGTTCCCGGCCGAGGTCGCCACGGTGGTCCTGGCCTTCCTCGGTGCGGGCGCCCGTGGCTAGGGCGGCGCTGTCCGCGGACGCGGTGGTCGACGTCGCGCTGCGCCTGGTCGACGACGAGGGCCCCGCCGCGCTGACCCTGGCGGCAGTGGCCTCCCGCGCGGGCGTGGCCACGCCGTCGCTCTACAAGCACGTCCGCAACCTGGCCGAGCTGCGCGCGCTCATGTCGGTGCGGATCATCGACGACCTGGCCGAGCGGATCGGAGGGGCGGTCCTCGGCCGATCCGCCGACGAGGCGATCCGCGCGCTCATGACAACCTGGCGCGAGTACGTGGTGGAGCACCCGCACCGCTACTCCGCGCTCGTCCAGACACCCGAGCCGACGGCGGCGCAGGCCGGGGCAAGGCTGGTCGACATCATGCTGGCCGCCCTGCGTGCCTACGACATGCAGGACACCGAAGCCATCCACGCGGTCCGCTGCCTGCGCGCGGCCATGCACGGCTTCGCGGTGCTGCAAGCGCAGAACGCGTTCCAACGACCCGAGAAGCTGGACGACACCTACGACCTGCTGATCCACATGGTGGTCACCGGCCTGCGAACACCCCACCGCCGCACGTGAACCTCACCCACGAGGAACCGGGACCTCACAAGAGGCTCCTCGAACCCGGTTCCGCGAGCAACCAGCTGAGTTGATCTCCAGGTGCGGATGTGGGATTCGGAGGCGTGTATGTCACCCGTCGTCGACAGCGCGGACCGATACCGCCGCCGCAGGAGGTGGCGTGTCGGGGCGCTGATAAAATGACCGCACCCTCGCCCGGAACCCTCGTGGCAGGACGCGGGAAGGGTCTGCTGGACGGAGCCGGTCTGCATCGGCGTCCGATGGCCGAGCCGGCCGCGGTGGTACTCGTCCGCGGGCCGTACTACGGTCACAGGTACATCCAGTCGTTCCGCGCCTGCTCGCATGGCCCTTGTCACACGCTCGTGCTGTCGTTCGGGTGTGCTCGACGATCAGGACGGAGTGGGCGGATGACGGATGCCGGGCGGTTGGCTCGGCGGCTTCAGGTGCTGGAGGCGATCACCGACAGCGGGCTGCGCGAGCTCGACCTGGACAAGCTGCTCGACGTGCTGCTGCAGCAATTGCGGTCGCTGTTCGCGGTCGACACCGCCACGGTGCTCCTGGTGGACTCCGGCGGCGGGCACCTGGTGGCCAGGGCGACCGCCGGCCTGCAGGAAGAAGTCCTCCAAGGCGTGCGGATACCGGTGGGCTCGGGCTTCGCCGGCACGGTCGCCGGCCGTCGGGAGCCGGTGCAGATCGACCACGTCGATCCCACCACCGTCCTCAACCCCCTGCTGTGGGAGCGCGGTCTGCAGGTCATGCTCGGCGTGCCGATGGTGGCCGAAGGCAGGCTGATCGGTGTGTTGCACATCGGCAGCACGGCTGCCCGCCGGTTCACCGACGAAGACGTCGGCCTGCTCCAACTCGCGGCCGATCGGCTGGCGACGGCGGCGCACCTGCACCGCTCGCGGTCCGAACTGGCGGCGGCGGCCTTGCTCCAGGAGAGCCTCCTGCCCGGCCGGCTGCCGACCACTCCCGACTGGGAGTTCGCCGCGCGCTACGTGCCGGGCGCGGAGAACGGTGTGGGCGGCGACTGGTACGACGTGTTCACGCTGCCCGGCGACCGCATCGGCGTGGTCATCGGTGACGTGGTCGGCAGCGGGCTACCGGCCGCCATCGTCATGGGACGACTGCGCAGCGCCCTGCGCGCCTACGCCCTGGAGTTCCCCGACCCGGCGGAGGTGCTCGGCAAGCTCGACCGCAAGGCCAGCCACTTCGAGGCCCACACCATGGCCACGGTCGCCTACGCCGTGATCGACACCACCACCGCCCGCGTCGACCTGGCGCTGGCCGGCCACCTGCCACCCGTGCTGGCCATCCCCGGCGAACTGTCCCACCTGGTCCAGGCTCCGGTCGGACCGCCTATCGGACACCACCTGGCCGTCACCGGTCGCCGAGGCGCGACCCTCGACCTGCCACCCGGCGCGCTGCTGGCGTTCTACACCGACGGGCTGGTCGAACGCCGCGGCATCGACCTCGACAGCCGACTCGAGGAGCTGCTCGGGCACGTGGTGCCGGCCACCGCGGAGATGGTCTGCGCCGAGGTCATGGCGAGCCTCGTCGGCACCCAACCCGCCACCGACGACATCGCCGTGCTCGTGACCCGCCACCGCCCCGGACCCGCCCGCCCGGCCACGCCACCTGCCGGACCGGCGTGACAGGGCTGCGCCCCCGGGGCAGGTCGGCGCCCGGACGGGACCAGTCGGCGCGGTGAACGCGCCGGTCGGGCCCGGGGTGCTGCCGCCGCACCAACGCCTCGGCGCGGGTGGCCCGCGCGGCGGCCAGGTCGATGATCGGCTGGTTGTGCACGGCCCAGCTCGCCGTTCGCCGGCGCCGCGGGTGACAGCGAGGAGTTCACACAGGTGTGAAATGGGGCGTAGTTGGGCAACCCGGTGCCTGTAGCGACCACGCCGCGTCGCAGAAGGCGCCGTGGCACGAGGACAAGGAACCACCGTGGGCATCCTGGGTTGGATCGTTCTGGGTCTCATCGCCGGCGCCATCGCCAAGGCCATCATGCCCGGCAAGGACCCCGGCGGCATCATCATCACCATGCTCCTGGGCATCGTCGGCGCCATCATCGGCGGATTCATCGGCCGCGCCATCTCCGGCTCCGACATCGGCAGCTTCTTCGACCTGAGCACCTGGCTGCTCGCCATCCTCGGCTCGCTGATCGTGCTCGGCATCTACCACGTCGTCACCAAGCGCGGCCACCGCGTACACAGCTGACACGACACCGCCGAACCACTCGGGCCCGCCGGTCACCCACCGGCGGGCCCGACCACTTCCTGATGCCGCACACCCCGAGTCGAGCGACGGGAAGCCGAACCAGTGGCGATGGCACGGAGTCTTCCCGGTCAGGCCCGAGACCCCACTCGCCCGGCATCGCGGATTGATCGCCGGACAGTGACGCTGCCCCGTCCATCGACGCACGGGACACGCAGCGGGACGAACTTCCGGTCAACCGACCGGCTCATCGATGTCCACCCCGGACACGTCAACCGCGTTGAAACGGCCCGCGTGGTCGGTCACCAGGTCGCACAGGCCGCCGGTGTGCGGCACGAGGTGGGCATACTCGTGCGGTCACAACTCCGTCCCTGCCGAAGTGGACTCGGTGCATCGCGGACGAGACCACGTCGTGACCCACGGGCGAGGCGACCGCGTGGTAGCAGATCCAGGTGTTGCCGTCGTAGTCGGTGAAGAGGGAGTTGTGCCCGGCGCCATAGAGCCCTTCCACCGACTGGTAGTTCAGGACCGGCGTGATCGCCTTGGACCATGCGCAGGCCGCGCGCTGTGGCGGGAAGCAGCAGACCTGTACCGGGCACAACGGCGTGACGCTGACGCCGAGCGGGTACAGCGGCAACTCGGCGACCTCGACAACACCGACCTGGGCACTCCTGCGGATCAGACCGACTCGACGTCGCCAAAGAGTCGTCACGCCGCCCGGACGGACACGGACCGCTCAGGTGGTCCGCGGCCCACAAGAGGCCATTGAGCTCTGTCCAACCCGGTGGAGCGGGCCGGACGGCTCCGGGCCGCGCAACGACACCCACGCCTACCACGAATCCTCCGGTCAGGGCCGGTAGCCGCCCGGGTCATCGGCATCGCGGCGCCAAGGTGACGCATCTCCTACCACCACGGGGACGGCAGGGTCAGAGCGCGGAGAAGTGGGCTGCGTCGCCGACGACCGTGGTGCTCGTGACGCCGTCCACGCTGACCGGGACGTCGCCTGCGATGGTGATGCGGTGCAGGCGACGGCGTGCGTCGTCGTAGTCGGCGACGCCGTAGTGCTGGGTGGCGCGGTTGTCCCAGATCGCCACGTCGCCGTCGGCCCACTGCCAGCGCACGGTGTTCTCCAGCCGGGTCACCCGGTCCTGGAACAGGCGGTAGACGGTGTGCGACTCGGCGGTCGTCAGGCCGACGATCCGCTTGACGAAGTGGCCGAGCAGCAGCGCCCGCTCGCCGGTCTCCGGGTGCACGCGCACCACGGGGTGCTCGGTCTCGTAGCGCTGGGACTGGAACTCCTCGCGATAGGACTCCTCCTTCACGTCCACCCCGCCGATGCGGGTCGCGTCCACGTGCCCGGCGTAGTCGTAGACGTTGCTGTGCACCGCCCACAGCCGGTCCGCCAACGACTTCAGCGCCGGCGGCAGCTCCTCGTAGGCGCGCACGGTGTTGGCCCACACCGTGTTGCCGCCGTACGGCGGCAGCTCGACGGCGCGCAGGATGCTGATCGCGGGCACGCGGTCGACGAACGTGACGTCGGTGTGCCAGCTGTTGGCCTTGCCGTAGTCGGAGTCGATCGGCAGCACGTTGGTGTGCTCGCGGCCCTTGACGGTCGGGTGGGCCAGCGTCGGCTCGCCGAGCAGCCGGGCGAAGGCGAGCTGACCCGCGTCGTCCAGGTGCTCCTGGCCGCGGAAGAACACCACCTTGTTCGCCAGCAGCGCGTCCCGGACGGTCGCGACGGCGCCCTCGGACAGGTCGCCGCCCAGCCGGACGCCGTCGATCCGCGCGCCGATACCCGCGCCGAGCCGGTGGACGGTGATCGTGTCGGAAAGCTGTGCGGTCATCGTCGATGTCCTCTCGTGGGAATGCGTTCGCACTTCACGATGGAGATCCGGGCGGTGCGGGCACAACATTGCGCGGTGGTGAATTAAGTCGTCCCAGCACGCGGACGCGGTTGACGCCGGCGGGACGACTCGGCACTTCCTTGCGCTGCGCAAGAAAGTGGCCGGTGTCCAGCTCGGCGGACGACCGACTCCATGATGTGGGACGGTCGCCGAGCCCGTTGACCCCGCCTGACCTCGGTGTGAGGCTCTGGCACGTGAGCCAAGCCGTCACCCTCACCTCTCGCCGGCACGTCGATCTCCGACGGCAAGCCGGCGCCCTCTGTCGCGCCGGTCGCTGACCCCTCTTCCTTTCCACCCCGGGCGCGGCTGCCCGGTGGTTCGGCCTGCCCGTTTTCCCAACAAAGGATTCGCCGTGATCAGCACGCGACGGAACTTCCTCGGCCTCACCCTCCTCGGCCTGACGGCGGCCGCGGTCGGCTGCTCCACCGCGGGCGCCGGTGGCGGCGTCGAGACCAAGACGCTGCGCTACCAGGGCTGGGCGGGTGACGTGACCTTGCCCGAACTGGCCGCCGACCTCGGTCACCTCGGCGACGTGACGCTGGAGTGGGTCGGCAACACCACCAGCGGCCCGCAGGACATCCAGTCCGCCGCCACGGGCCAGGTCGACTTCGGCGGCGCGTTCAACGGCGCGGTGGTCAAGCTCAAGGCCGCCGGCGCCCCGATCAAGTCGGTGATCGGCTACTACGGCTCCGACGAGGCCGCCTTCAGCGGCTTCTACGTGCTGGAGGACAGCCCGATCTCCTCCGCGCGCGACCTGGTCGGCAAGAAGGTCGGGATGAACACCCTGGGCGCCCACCACGAGGCCATGCTCGGCATCTACCTCAAGCGCAACGGCCTGTCCCCCGACGAGATCGGGAAGGTGGAGCCGATCGCGGTGCCGCCGGTCAACATCGAGCAGTCCGTGCGGCAGGGTCAGCTCGAGGTCGGCGTGCTGGGCGGGATCCTGCGCGACAAGGCGTTGGAGAAGGGCGGTCTGCGCAAGCTGTTCTCCGACTTCGACCTGCTGGGCGCGTTCACCGCGGGCACGTACGTGTTCACCGAGAAGTTCCTGAGGGACAACCCGAACACCGTGCGGACCTTCGTCAGCGGCGTCGCGGAGGCCATCGAGTGGAGCCGCACGACGCCGCGCGACGAGGTGGTGGCGCGCAAGGTCGACATCCTCACCAAGCGCGGGCGCAACGAGGACCCGGCCGCGCTGCGGTACTGGAAGTCCACCGGTGTCGCCGGGAAGGGTGGCCGGATCGTGGACGAGGAGCTGGCGCTCTGGGTCGACTGGCTCGTCGAGCGCGGTGAGATCACCAAGGACCAGGTCACGCTCGCCGACCTCTACACCAACGAGTTCAACGGGGTGGCGGCGTGAGCACCCACATCAGCTTCCGCGACGTGACCAAGCGGTTCGTGGTCCGCGACCGCGCGTCCCGGCGGCGCACCGAGTTCACCGCCGTGCGGGGTGTCGACCTGGACGTGGAGCGCGGCGAGTTCCTGGTCCTGGTCGGGCCGAGCGGCTGCGGCAAGTCCACGTTGCTGGACCTGCTCGGTGGGCTGGCCGAGCCGAGCGAGGGCCAGGTGCTGCTGGAGGGCGCCCCGATCACCGGGCCCGGCCTGGACCGGGGCGTGGTGTTCCAGCAGTACGCGCTGCTGCCGTGGCGCACCGCGCAGGGCAACGTCGAGTTCGGGCTGGAGGCGGCCGGTGTGCTACGCCGGGAGCGGTCCGGACGGGCCCGCGAGTTCCTGGACCTGGTGGGGCTGGGCGGTTTCGAGGACCGGCACCCGCACCAGCTCTCGGGCGGTATGCGGCAGCGCGTCGCGATCGCCCGCAGCCTGGCCTACGACCCGGCCGTGCTGCTGATGGACGAGCCGTTCGCGGCCCTGGACGCGCAGACCCGCGAGTCCCTGCAGGACGAGCTGCTGCGCATCTGGCAGCGCACCGGCAAGACGGTCGTGTTCATCACGCACTCCATCGACGAGGCGGTCTACCTGGGGCAGCGGGTGGCGGTGCTGACCTCGCGGCCCGGCCGGGTCAAGGAGGTGGTCCCGATCGACCTCGGTGACCGCACCGGCCAGGCCGACCTGCGCTCCGGCACCGGGTTCGCGCGCTACCGGCACCGGATCTGGGAGCTGCTGCACGACGAGGTCTCCCGCGCGCAGCAACAGGAGAAGGAGGTGGCCGCGGTATGACCGCGTTGCTGGAGTCACGACCGTCCGTGGACGAGGAGGGGCCCGCGAGCCGGGTGGCCGGGCCGTCGGTCGCACGCCGGGTGGTCGACGCGCTGGTGACGTCGGTCGGCAAGGTCGCGGCGATCGTGCTGCTGCTCGGCGTGTGGGAGACCGCGCCCCGGCTGGGCCTGGTCGACGACACGTTCCTGCCGCCGTTCTCCACCGTGCTCGACGCGTGGTGGCGCCTGGCCGCCGACGGTCAGCTGCTGGACAACACCGGGGCGAGCCTGGCCCGGTCGCTGTCCGGGTTCGGCCTCGCGGTGGCGGTGGCCGTGCCGCTGGGCCTGGTGATCGGCTGGTACAAGTCGGTGGCGTCGCTGCTCGGGCCGCTGCTGGAGGTCTTCCGCAACACGGCGGCGCTGGCCCTGCTGCCCGTGTTCGTGCTGCTGCTCGGCATCGGCGAGACGTCGAAGATCGCCATCGTGTTCTACGCCTGCACCTGGCCGATCCTGCTCAACACGATCAGCGCGGTGCGCGGTGTCGACCCGACCCTGCTGCGGTTGGCCCGGTCGGTGGACCTCTCCGGGTTCCGGCTCTTCCAGAAGGTGATCCTGCCCGCCGCGGTGCCCACGGTGTTCACCGGCATCCGGTTGGCCGGCGCGGTGTCGATCCTGGTGCTGGTGGCCGCGGAGATGGTGGGCGCCAAGGCCGGGCTCGGCCACCTGGTCAACGCCTCGCAGTTCAACTTCGCCATCCCGCAGATGTACGCGGGCATCATCACGATCTCGGCCATCGGCGTGGTGTTCAACCAGCTGCTGGTCGCGCTGGAGCGCCTGTTCACGTCCTGGCGGGTTCCCGTCGGTTCCTGATCCACCGGAGTACGGAAAGGAGCTTCGCATGACGCTCGAACTCGACGCGGACGTGCTGGTCGTCGGCGGTGGACCCGCCGCGACGTGGGCCGCGCTCAAGGCGGCCGAGGACGGCGCCGCGGTGGTGCTGGCCGACAAGGGGTACTGCGGCACCAGCGGCGCGACGGCGTCCGGCGGCACCGGTGTGTGGTACGTGCCGCCGGAGCACGAGGCGCGGGAGCGGGCCATGGCGAGCCGGGAGGCGCTGGGCGGTCACCTCGCGGACCGGCGCTGGATGGCCCGGGTGCTGGACGAGACCTACGAGCGGATCAACGAGCTGGCCGAGGTGGCCCGCTACCCGTTCCCGGTCGGTCCGGACGGCCGACCGCTGCGCAACGGCCTGCAAGGGCCGGAGTACATGCGGCGGCAGCGCGTCCGGGTGCGCCGGGCCGGCGTGCGGGTCCTCGACCACAGCCCCGTCACCGAGCTGCTCGCGACCGACGACGGCGTGGTGGCGGGTGCGGCGGGATACCAGCGGCAGGCCGGCCGGGCGTTCCGGGTGAGGGCCGGTGCGGTGGTGCTGGCCACGGGCGGCTGTGCGTTCCTGAGCAAGGCGTTGGGCTGCGACGTCAACACCGGCGACGGCGCGCTGTTCGCCGCGGAGGTGGGTGCGGAGCTGTCCGGCATGGAGTTCTCCAACGCCTACGGCATCGCGCCCGAGCACACGTCGGTCACCAAGACCGCGTTCTACAACTACGCCACGTTCTACCGGGCGGACGGCTCGGTGCTCGACGGCGCGGGCAGCCAACGCGGTCGTTCGGTGATCGCGCGGACGCTGCTGGCGTCGGAGAAGGTGTTCTGCAAGCTCGACCGCGCCGACGAGGCCGCCCGCACGGCGATGCGGACGGCGCAGCCGAACTTCTTCCTCACCTTCGACCGGCTGGGCATCGACCCGTTCACCCAGCCGTTCGCGGTGACGCTGCTGGCCGAGGGGACGGTGCGCGGCACCGGCGGCATCCGGATCGTGGACGACGGGTGCGCGACCACCGTGCCGGGCCTGTACGCGGCCGGTGACGCGGCGACCCGGGAGCTGATCTGCGGCGGGTTCACCGGCGGCGGCAGCCACAACGCGGCGTGGGCGATCTCGTCCGGGTCGTGGTCGGGGCGAGCGGCGGCACGGTTCGCGCGTGCACTCGGCGCGTCGGCTTCGGGGCGCCGGGTCCGCGCCGCCGGTGGTGCGGGGCTGCGCCCGACCGGCACGACGTCGTCGCTGTCGTCGGCCGACGTGGTGAGCGCCGTGCAGGCCGAGGTGCTGCCGTACGACAAGAACTACTTGCGGCACGGTGACGTGCTGCGCACGGCGTTGGGGCAGCTCGACGCCACGTGGTCGGCGCTGCGCTCCGGTCTGCGCGCCGAGGGCCCGGACGCGGTGCGGGCGCGCCAGGCCGCGGCGATGGCCGCGCACGCCCGGTGGATGTACGGCTCGGCGCTGGCGCGCAGCGAGAGCCGGGGCATGGCCAAGCGGCTCGACTTCCCCGAACTGGACCCCGCCCAGCACTTCCGGATCACCTCGGGTGGCTTGGACGAGGTGTGGGCCCGCCCGCAGGAGGTGGCGGTGTGATCGAACTGGTGTCGGCCGCGCGGTGCGTCACCTGCGACAAGTGCGTCGCCGTGTGCCCCACCAACGTGTTCGACCGGGGCGCGGACGGCGTGCCGGTGATCAGCAGGCAGCAGGACTGCCAGACCTGCTTCCAGTGCGAGGCGAACTGCCCGACCGACGCGTTGTTCGTGGCGCCGCACACCCACCCGTTGCCGGCGGAGTCGTTCGCCCACGACGAGGAGCACCTGCGGCGGACGGGGTTGCTGGGCAGCTACCGCCGTGACATCGGGTGGGGTCGCGGGCGCACCCCGGGCGCGGCACGGGCGGTGGGCCCCGCGCTGTCGCCGACCGGCCCGCCGCTGATCTCGTGAACCCCCGCAGCACGGCGGCGTCGGCGTTGTTGGGCGCCGTGCTGCGGCACGGACCGGTCGCGCGCACCACGATCGCCCGGCTGACCGGCCTGAGCCCGGCGGCGGTGACGCGCAACTGCGCGGCGCTGGCCGGCCTCGGCCTGCTCACCGAGGTGGCGGGCTCCCTGCCGTACCGGGGCATGGGACGCCCGCACACGCCGGTGGACGTGGAGACCGGTCGCCACCTGGTGGCCGGGATCCACCTCGCCCACGAGTTCTGCACGCTGGCGTTGCTGGACCTGCGCGGGCGGGTCAGGGCCAGGCTGCGGGTGCCGCACCGCGATCCCGATGACCCCGTGGAGGTGCTGGCGACCGCCGCCGACCGCTTGGTGCGGCTGCACGCCGAGCACCTGCCGGGGCAGGTGCCGCTCGGCCTGGGCGTGGCCGCGGGCGGCTGGGTCGACACCGAGGCCGGTGTGCTGGTCGAGCACGCCTCGCTGGGCTGGCGGGACGTGCCGGTGCGCGACCTGCTCGCGGCGCGCACCGGGCTGCCGGTGCTGGTGGACGGCCACGCGCGGGCGTTGGCCAGGGCCGAGCAGCTGTTCGGCGCCGCGGGTCACCACGAGTCGCTGGTGCACCTGTTCGTCGGCAACGTGGTGGACGCGGCGATCATCACCGGCGGCGGCGCGCACCGGGGTGCGCGGTCGGCGGCGGGCGGTGTCGCGCACCTGGCGCTGGGCGACCCGGCGATCGAGTGCCCGTGCGGCCGAGCCGGGTGCCTGGAAGCCACCGTGTCCGACCGCGCGTGGGCGTGGCGCGCCTACCGGGCGGGCGTGATCCCCCGGCCGTCGATCACCGATCTGGGTGACGCCGCCGCGGCCCGGAACGGCGCGGCGACCGCGCTGCTGGTCGAGCGCGCCAGGATCGTCGCCCGTGCCGCGGCGATGCTGTTCGACATCGTGAACCCCGACGTCGTCGTGGTCACCGAGCTGGGCGTCACCCGGCTGCCCGAGTGCGCGGACGCGTTGCGCGCCGAGGTGGCCGCGACGTCGCGCGCGTGCCCGTCGCCCTCGGCCGTGCTGCCGAGCAGCTTCGGCCTGGACGTCCTCGGCGTGGCGGCCGGCGCCGTCCAGCTGGACGCGATCTACGCCGACCCGCTCGACCTCCGCAACCCGATCCGACTGGGAGTGTGAAGTTGTCCGCACGCGAGCTCCACCTCAACGCGTTCCTCATGGGCGTCGGCCACCACGAAGCCGCCTGGCGGCACCCCCGCACCGACCCGCGCGCCCTCGACGACGTGGCGCACTTCCAGCACCTGGCGCGGACCGCCGAGCGCGGGACGTTCGACTCGGTGTTCCTCGCCGACGGCGTGCAGGTCTGGGGCGACGTGCGGCACACGGCCGCCAACCGGTTCGAGCCGATCACGCTGCTGACCGCGATCTCGCAGGCCACCGACCGCATCGGGCTGATCGCGACCGCGTCGACCGGGTTCAGCGAGCCGTGCAACCTGGCGCGGCTGTTCTCCTCGCTCGACCACATCAGCGGTGGGCGGGCCGGGTGGAACATCGTGACCACGGCGGGCGACCGGTCGGCGCAGAACTTCAACCGCGAGGTCAACGCCGAGCACGCCGAGCGCTACCGGCGGGCCGACGAGTTCCTCGACGTGGTCACCGCGCTGTGGGACTCGTGGGAGGACGACGCGCTGGTGGTGGACCCGGAATCCGGTGTGTTCGCCGAGGACGCCAAGGTGCACGAGATCAACCACAAGGGTCGGTTCTTCTCCGTGCGCGGGCCGCTGAACGCCGTGCGAAGCCCGCAGGGGCACCCGCTGCTCGTGCAGGCCGGGTCGAGCGAGGACGGCCGGGCGTTCGCCTCGGCGTGGGCGGAGGCGGTGTTCACCGCCCACCAGACGCACGGCAACGCGGCCGCGTTCTACGCCGACCTCAAGCGGCGTGCCAGGGCCCGGGGGCGTGACGCCGACGGCGTCAAGGTGCTGCCCGGGATCGTCCCGGTGCTCGGCGGCACCGAGGCCGAGGCGCGAGGGCTGGCCGACGAGCTCGACGCGTTGATCATCCCGGTGCGGGCGGTCCGGCAGCTCGGCGAGCTGATCGGCCTCGACCTGACCGACCACCCGCTGGACGAGCGGTTGCCACCGTTCCCCCCGGTCAGCCGCGTCAACGGCGCGAAGAGCCGGTTCGAGCTGGTGCGCGACCTGGCGCGGCGGGAGGAGCTCACGTTGCGGCAACTCCTCGGTCGCCTCGGCGGCGGGCGCGGGCACCAGGTCGTCGCCGGCACGCCCGAGCAGATCGCCGACCACATCGAACTGTGGTTCACCACGGGCGCGGCGGACGGCTTCAACGTGATGGCGCCCCTGCTGCCGTCCGGCCTGGAGGACTTCGTGGACCACGTCGTGCCGCTGCTGCGGGCCCGCGGCCTGTTCCGCACCGAGTACACCGGCCGCACCCTGCGCGAGCACTACGGCCTGCCGCGCCCGGCCGGCCGCTACGCTGCCGCCACGGTGGTCTGAACGACGTTCGGCCCGACGCCGCCTCCGGTCAACGGCCGCGCTCGTCGAGAACCGCCGGCAGCTCCGACACCCTCGCACGCAGGAAGGCGTGGTGGACGGGCACCGCCACCCTGAGCCTGTTGCCGTTGTCGACGAGCCTGAGGTAGGCGCGGTCGACGAATTCGTTGACCGCGTCCTCCCATCGTCGGTCGCCGTGGCTGCGTTCTGGAGGCACGCCAGGCGGCCGGACACCTGCCGCGGTTGAGGTTCTGCGGCGCCTGTGCCGAGGGTGTGCCGAAGTGGCTGTGCCGAGAGCTGCAGGTCGCCGTGTCACCAGGGTGTGCGGCCGGTGCCCAGTCGGGTCAGCAGGTCGGCGGGGGTGGGGCCGTTGTGGGTGTCGGGCCAGTCGCGGACCTGCTGTTCGGCCCAGTCCGCCCACTGCCGGGTCATCTGTGCCAGTCCGACCCGGGATGGGGTGGGCGTTCCTGTGCGGACCGGTGACCTCGGACGATTTTCGTTGCTGGGTGGCCGGAGCCCGGCACCCGCTCAGAGTGAGCGATGGCGGCTTCGTAGAGCGGGATCACCTGATCCGGATCACCTGCCGACGGTAGAGGTGGGCCAGGTTGATCCGTGAGACCAGCCGTGGGACGTCCGCGCCCGACCCGCTCGCCTCGCGCGAGTGGCCGTGGCGGGAACGGCGGTCAGGAGCCGACGTGCACGTACCCGGCCCACTGCGACACCGCGAGCGGGAACTCGGTGCGCAGTTCGCGCAACACGTGGTGCAGGGCCTCGGCGGGTGGCGTGCCGGCGTGTACGCGGCGGTGGAAGGCGGCTGCGACGCGGGCCGCGACGGCGTCCTGGATCGGCCACAGCGCACCGACGACGTGTCGGAACCCGGCGAGCTGGAACGCCGACGCGAGCGTGATCACCTCGTCCGGCGTGGTGCGGGCAGCGCGGGCGGTGGAGCACGCCGACAGGTAGGCCAGCTCGGCGTTCTCCAGGCGCAGGGCGCCGATGTCGGCGACGGTCAGGGCGCCGTCGGCGAGCAGCAGGTGGCCGGCGGACGGGACGAGCGGGTCGCTGTGCGCGTGGCAGGCGAAGTGGGCCCACGTCGCGTGGGGCAACGCGGTGAGCACGGCGGCCCGGGTCGCGGCGGGACCGCGCAGCGGTTCGGCGGCGAGGAGCGCGGCGAGGTCGGTCGCCTCGGCGTCGGTCGCGGGCAGGTCGGCGTGGTCGGGGGTGGTGGGCATGGCGACGGCGAGGAGGTCGCGCCGCGTCGTCGGCGGGCGGGACCGGGTGTGGCTCAGGGTGCGGGCGGTGGGTGTGTAGGACGACACCACGCGGTCGAGCACGGCCTCGCCGGGGATGTCGTGCCGACCTGCGGCGTGCAGCGGGAGGTGGGTGAGCGCGCCGGTCGGGCACCACCACACACGGGGCCACGTGGCGCGGGGCGCGCGGGTGTGGCCGAGCGCCTTCAGGACCGGTCCGGCGACCGTGTCCCACAGCCAGACCAGCGTTTCGCGGACCACGGTCTGCGCGTGGAACCGGGCGACCAGGTCGCCGCCGTCGAGCGTGTCGAGCGCCGAGAGGTAGGCGCCGGCACGCTCTTCGACCTCCTCGAGGGTGACGCGCCGCAACCGCTTCGAGCGCACGCCGCGGGAGGTGATCAGCAGGGCGTCGCAGCGCCACCGGCTGATGTTCACCAGCACGATCGCGCCGTCGGCGACGCGCAGGTCCAGCGCGCTCGGTGGGCGCAGGAAGGCGTCGAGACCGGGAACCGCGCGGATCCGGTCCAGCACGTCCTGCCACCGCTGTGACAACGCCTGCCGCTCGTCAGTCGACTGGGACTCGTCGGCCAGCTCCTCCAGCACCGCGTCCCACTCGGCCGCGAGGTGCGGCGCGCGGTCGCGCAGCGCGAGCGAACCCGCCCGGGCGTCGAGTTCGTCGACGAGGAGCACGCCGCGGGCCTGCTCCAGCAGCTCGACGGCGCGGACCGGGTCGCCGGTCGCGAGGGCGGCGGCGGCCGCGTCGGTGTGCACCCCGCGCAGGTCGGCCAGGCGGAACTCGCGGTCCGCCCGGCGCACGTGCCGGGGCGCGACCTGGGCCACCAGGTCCACGCCGCCGGCGAAGGCCGCCAGTGCGGTGCTCCACTGCCCCAGGATCACCGCCCAGCCACCCCACACCCGGTGGGCGCGGATGCGGGTGGCGGGCGGTGCGTTGAGCACGCCCGCACTCGCCTCGGCGACGCGGACTGCCTCTCGCAGGGGGCCTGTGGCGCCAGTCGCGTTGCCCAGGACTCCCAGCGCGATCGCGAGGTTGAGCAGCCGGGAGCCGCGGATGGCCAGGCCGGCGGGGGTCAGGGCGACGGCTTCACGGGCGGCGGCGACGGCCCGCTCCGCGTCGGCTCGGTCGCCGTCCACGAAGTAGCGCTCCATCAACGAGGAGCACAGGTTGTTCAGCACTTGAGGACGGGTCGGGTCGTGCGGGCCGAACCGTTCGGCGCCGCGCTCGGCGATCCGCACCCGTTCGCGCAACGTGTCCTTCTCGCCCGTGTGCTGGTACAGCAACATCATCACGACGCCCATCTGGTCCGTCAGCCGGGTTTTCAGGTCGTCGGTCGGCTGGACGGCCCCGAGGTGGTCGCGGATCACCTGGAGTGCGCGGTGCAGGTCGTCCACGTCCCGGGTGCGGCGGTAGCGGTCGGCCAGCGCGCCCGCCAGGTTGAGCGCCGTGGACGCCCGGAGCCGCGAGAAGGGCTGCGACTCGACCGCGCGCAGCCCGAAGTCGACCGCCTCGTCCAGGGTGTGCAGGTCGGGTGACAGTTCCGCGCGCCGCCGCAACGCCACCGTGAGCAGGTCCAGCACCTGGGTCCGGTCCTCGTCGGCGAGGACGGCGCGGCCCACGGCGATCGCGGTGTCGAGGGAGGTGCGCGCGCCTGTCGCGTCGTGGTGTCGGAGGTGGGCCTCGGCGGCGCGGGTCAGGACCGTCGACCGGCTCGGGTGGTCCGGCGGGCAGTCGGCGACGGCCTGGGTGGCGAGCCGGGCGCCTTCCTCGACCTGCCCGCTCTCGGCGGTGAGCAGGGCCAGCAGGGCGACGCGTGCGGCCTGCCGGCCCGTCGGCGCGGGGTGGGCGGTCGCACCGCGCCGGGCCAGGTCCAGCGCGTCGGCGAGCGCCTCGGGCGTGCGCTCGAGGTCGTGCAGCTTGCGCAGCAGCATGGCGGCGTTGTGCGCGATGCGGGCCTCGTCCTCGGGATCGTCCGGGTCGGCGAGGTGTGCCCGGTTCAGGGCGATCGCCTCCAGGAGGGCGGCGCGGTCGCCGACCAGGTCGTAGCGGTGCCCGAGGAGGGTCGCCCGGCCGTTCCAGTCCGGTTCGGCGGCGAGGGCGGAGTCGACGTCCGCGACGTCGTGGCCCGACGCGGCGAGGTCCACGAGGTAGCCCACGCGGGTGGCGCGCAGGCGCGGGTCGGCGCCGCCTTCCAGGACGGCGAGCGCGGCGTCACGGCTGTCCCGGTCACCGGTGTGCTTCCACCGTCGCCACAGCGCCTCCGCGTACATGCCCGTGCGGACCGGGTGGTCGGGGTGGGTCGGCGGGAGCTGCGCGAGGGCTCCGGCCAGCACGGTCACCGTCTCGTCCAGGGCGGCCGGATCGGTCGAGGCCAGCCGGAACAGGGCGCTGCCGTGCAGGTGCAGCAGTTGCTGCGAGCCGGAGTCGAGGAGCGGGCGCAACAGGTCGGTGATCTCGACGAGCGGGGCGGGGTCGTCGGTCAATCCGGCGGTGGTGTGCAGGGCGGTCGCCAGCGCGCCGAGCTGGTCGGGTTCGCGCCGGCGGGCCACGGCGTCGCGGCCCAGCGCGACGGCCTCCCGCGCCAGTGCGCGGTCCCCGGTGCGCTCGGCGGACAGCGCGAGCGCCATCCCCGCGACCCCCAGGGCTTCGGGGTCGTCGGGCGGTGCCTGCCGGGCGTGCTCGACCGCCCGGTCGAGCACGGCCT
>NZ_JBEOVG010000086.1:0-40134 GCF_040295345.1 Actinosynnema sp. NPDC002837 | reverse complement strand
GCCGCCCGTTCGACCGGGCGGCAGCGTGGTCGGCTCTGGGGTGTCAGGGCTGGACGGTGAAGGTGTAGCTCTTCTGCCCCGTGGTCACGGCGCCGCCGGCGGCCTTGGTGGCGGTGGCTTCGAAGACCACGGTGTAGGTGCCCGCCGCCTCGAACGCCCAGTTGGCGTGCGCGTGGGTGTTGACCGCGATGGTCCGGCTGTCGGGCAGGCCGTTGCCGCTGTCGAACCACACGGTGGGCGTGCCGAGGCTCGTCGTGTACACGCTGACGTCCGCGGGGCCGGAGACCGAGACGAGCTTGGCGGTCACGGTGTTGTTCAGCAGCACGCCGGACGGCACGCCCTGCGTGTTGATCCCGGGCCACAGGATGCCGGTGACCTGGGCCTGCGGGAGCACCCACACCGTGGAGCCGGGAGTGCCGAGGAACGAGTACGCGGAGTTGGCCGGCACGGTGGTCTTGCTCGCCGGCACGGCGTCGAGCACGACGGTGGACGGGTCGCGGTCGACGGCGGGGGAGACGGTGGCGTCGTGGACGTCCAGCGTCAACGTGCTGCCGGTCCAGTCCACGTCGAGGACGTCGACGTGGCCCTGGGAGATGGTGGCGGCGTGCGCGGTGCCGGGCAGGAGCAGGGCGGCGGTCGCGGCGAAGGCCGCGGCGGCGAGGACTCGGGATCTCATGCGTTCACCTTGAACCGGTAGAGGGCGGGCGCGGAGGTGACCTTCTGGCCGGTGGCGGCGAGCACGCCGCTGACCCGGACCACGACGGCGTAGTTGCCGGCCGCCTCGAACGCCCAGTTGGCGTGCTGGTGGTTGCCGGCGGTGAGGCCGACCGCGTCGGGCAGGCCGTTGCCGCTGTCCACGAGCACGGTGGGCGCGCCGACGGCGTCGGTGGTGAAGACGCTGAACCCGGCGGGGCCGTAGACCCACTCGAACCGCAGGGTCAGGGCGTCGCCGACGAACACGCCGGGCTCGATCTCCTCGGTGGCGATGCCGGGCCACAGCAACGCCGGGTCCTCGACCTCGGGCAGCACCCAGACCGGGCTGCCCGCCGCGCCGAGGAACGAGTAGGCGGGATCGGCGGGCACGGTGGTGCGGGCCGCCGACTTGGCGACGATCTTCACGTCGGACGGCGCGTACTCGACGTCGTTGGTCTCGTCGTGGACGTGGACGTCGAACTGCCCGTCCTCGAAGGCGATGCCGATGACGTCGACGTGCCCGCTGTCGAGGACGACCGCGGTGGTGGACGCGGTGGCCGGTGCGACGACGGCGCCCAGGAGGGCCGCCACCGCCAAGGGCAGCAGAGCGAGGCGTGCTGAGGTGCGCACGGTGGAGTGCTCCGTTCGTGGGGTGGATGGGCCCGATCGGGCCGCGACCGCAGTGTTGCAGACGATAATCATTTCCGTTAGGGCTGAACGGTCGGTGATCGACTGGGCCGCCCGGCCTATTGAAAACGGTTGTCGTTCGTATTAGGTTCGCGGTGCCACGCCGGTCGACCGGCGTCCGTCTGGAGGAAAAACCCATGCACGTGCGTGCGTTCCCGCGCGCCATCGCGGCGTTCTCGGTCGCCGTGCTGACCGCCTGCTCGGCCGCCGGCGGCGGTGCGGCGGACGGGGTGTCGGTGGTCACGACCACCGAGATCCTGGCCGACCTCGTGCGCAACGTCGGCGGCGAGCGCGTCCGGGTCGACTCGCTCGTGCCGCCCGGCGGCGACCCGCACTCCTACGAGCCCGTGCCCGCCGACGCCAAGAAGGTCACGCGGGCCGACGTCACGTTCACCAACCACCTCCTGCTGGAGGAGCAGCGCCTGATCAAGGCCATCGACGCCAACGTGCGGGAAGGCACGCCCAACGTCTCGCTGGCCGAGGTGTCGGAGACCTACGGCGCGCACGTGATCCCGCTGGTGGAGAACATCGGCCTGGACGTGCTCTGGCTGGGGCTGCGGGTGCGCGGCGACGGCAAGCACAAGGGCGCCACCCGGTCCTCGGAGGTCCGCCTGGCGGCGACCGCGCTGGACGGGCCGGGCGAGCTGGTCCTGTACCTGACCGAGGCGTTGGGCAAACCGGTGGTGTACTTCAACTCCGCGGACGAGCTGTCCGAAGTGGACGCCACGACCCTGCCGCCGGCCGCGCACACGCACCTCAACTGGGCGTTCACCCAACCCGGCGTCTACCGGCTTACGCTCGCCGCGACCCTGCTCAACGGCGGCGCGAGCGCGCCGATCCCGTTGGGGGAGAGCACGTTCACCTTCGCCGTGGGCGTCGACCCGACCGGCGTGGCGGGCACCGTGCTGAACGAGGGGCACACCGACCTCACCGTCGACCTCGACACCGGCGAGCTCTACACGCTCAACGACGCGACGGGCGGCGCGAACCAGCGGCAGGTCGTCCCGGCGGCCGACGCGGTGATCGAGGTGCCCAACAAGGCCATCGCCACCATCCCGGACGACCCGCGGTTCGCCTTCCTCGGCGCGCCCGGCGGCTCGGTGCACCAGCTGCCGCAGGCCGTGCTGGGCAAGCACGTGCACGGCGAGATCGACCCGCACCTGTGGCAGGACGTGCGCAACGCGCGCGCCTACGTCGAGGTCGTGCGGGACACGTTGCGCACCGCGGACCCGGACGGGGCCGAGGTCTACGACCGCAACGCCCGCGCGTACCTCGACCGGCTCGACGAGCTGGACGGCTACGTGCGCGAGACCGTCGCCCGCGTGTCGCCCGAGCACCGGCACCTGGTCACCACCCACGACGGCTTCGGCTACTTCGCCGCCGCCTACGGGTTGACCGTCGCGGGCTTCGTGGTGCCCAACCCGGCGCAGGAACCGAGCGTGGAGGACGTGCGCAAGTTGTCGGAGACGGTGCGGAACCTGAAGGTGCCGGCGGTGTTCATGGAGCCCAACCTCGCGCAGCGCGCTTCGGTGCTGAGCCAGGTGGCCCGGGACCAGTCGATCGACGTGTGCCTGCTCTACGGGGACGCGTTCGACGACAAGGTCGGCAACTACGTGGACATGATGCGGCACAACGCGGACGAGGCGGTCCGATGCCTCGCCTGACGCGGTTGCTCGCGCTGCTAGCCGTGCTCGTGACCGTCCAGCCGGTCGCCGTCGCGCACGCCGCCGAGCAGGTGGTCGTCTCGGACGGCCACGTGGACCTCGGGCCGCGCTTCGTGGACGGCCGGTGGACCGTGCAGCTGCGTGACGACACCGGTGACGCGCCGCAGTGGCGCGCGCTGTCCGATGTCGTGCTGCACGTGGCCGACACGGCCCGCACCACCGTCCCGGACGACCCGGCGTACGACTTCCTCGGCGACCGGGGCGGCCCGATCTGGGTGCTGCCGCAGGTCGAGCAGGACGGCGTGGTGTGGCCCGGCTGGAACACCCAGGACCCGGAGGTCACCGCGGCGGTCGAGCGCGAGGTCACCTGGCGCCTGCACGGCGTGCGCGGTCCCGGCCGGTTCGTGCTGTTCCTCAGCGGCAACTTCGGCGCGCCGACCACGATCTTCAGCAGCGCCGAGCCGGCGCCGCAGGAGACGGGCATCGAGGCGGGCACCCACGTGCACGGCAACTGGGTGTTCGGCGCGCCGGGCACCTACCTGCTCGACGTGGAGATGGCCGCGACCACGAAGGAACGCGCGCAGGTGGCCGACCGGAGGGTCCTGCGCGTGCACGTCGGCGACGCCACCGACCCGCGATCCGCTTTCGACGTGGCGGAAGCGGAAGCGAAGCCGGAGCCGCGTGCGGAACCCGAACCGGCGAGCGACCGGTCGTGGACGTGGGTCGGCCTGGGCGGTGGCGCGCTGCTCGTGGTGGCCGTCGTCGTGGCCGTGGTCCTGCGTCGTCGGAGGGGAGAGCGATGACCGAGCCGATCCTGCGCATCCGCGACCTGGCCGTGCAGCTGGGCGGGCGGGAAGTGCTGTCCTCAGTGGACTTCGACCTCCGCGCCGGCGAGCTGGTCGGGCTGATCGGCCCCAACGGCGCGGGCAAGACGACGCTCCTGCGCACCGCGTTGGGCCTGCTGCCACCACACCGGGGCACGGTCGCGGTGCACGGCCGCACCGCCCGGCAGGCCCGGGGCGCGGTCGGCTACGTGCCGCAGCGCCACGAGTTCGCCTGGGACTTCCCGATCTCGGTCGCGAAGGCGGTCGCCACCGGTCGCACCCACCTGACCGGCCTGTTCGGCCGGCGGACCGCGGCGGACCGGGCGGCGGTGGACGACGCCATCACGCGCGTGGGCATGGACGACCTCCGGTCGCGTCCCGTCGGCGAGCTGTCCGGCGGCCAGCGGCAGCGCGTGCTGGTCGCGCGGGCGTTGGCCCTGCGTCCCCGCGTGCTGCTGCTGGACGAGCCGTTCACCGGCATCGACGCGCCGACCCAGGAACTGCTCGGCCGGCTGCTCACCGACCTGCGCGACGAAGGGGTCGCCGTGCTCATGACCACCCACGACCTCGCCGCCGCGACCACGTTGTGCACGC
Source organism: Actinosynnema sp. NPDC002837 (assembly GCF_040295345.1). NCBI lineage: Bacteria > Bacillati > Actinomycetota > Actinomycetes > Pseudonocardiales > Pseudonocardiaceae > Actinosynnema > Actinosynnema sp. NPDC002837. The sequence goes on along the minus strand of NZ_JBEOVG010000086.1, from coordinate 35,672 downwards.
GGTTGTGCCTGCTCAACCGCACGGTCGTGGCCGACGGCGAGCCGGCCGCGCTCGCCGACACCGACATCTGGCTGCGCACCTTCGGCCTGGACCGGGCCGATCAGCTGCTCCGATCCCTGGGAGTGACCCGATGAGCGCCGTCCTCGACGCGCTGGCCGCGCCGTGGGAGTACGACTTCTGGCGGCGTGCCCTGCTGGTGGCGCTGCTGTCCGGCCTGGTGTGCGGCGTCGTCGGCGGGCACGTCGTGCTGCGCGGCATGGCGTTCATCGGCGACGCGGTCGCGCACGCCGTGTTCCCCGGCATCGCGGTGGCCTTCGTGCTCGGCGCGAACCTGGTGGTCGGCGGCGCGGTCGCGGGTGTGATCACCGCGCTGCTCATCGCGGTGGTCGCGCAGAACCGCAGGCTCAAGGAGGACTCGGTCATCGGGATCTTCTTCGCCGCGGCCTTCGGGCTGGGCATCGTGATCCTCAGCGCGGCGCCGGGCTACGGCGGGTCGCTGGAGTCGTTCCTGTTCGGGTCGATCCTCGGCATCAGCGACGGCGACGTGGTGTCGGTCGCGGTGATCGGCGCGGTCCTGCTGCTGGCCACCGCGCTGCTCAACGGCAGGCTGGTCGCCGCGAGCCTGGACCGCGAGCAGGCCCGCGCGGTCGGCCTGCCGGTGTTCTGGTTCGACATCGCGCTGTACGTGATGGTGACGCTGGCGATCGTGATCTCCTTGCAGGCCGTCGGCAACGTGCTCGTGCTGGCGCTGCTCGTGACGCCCGCCGCCGCGGCTCGCCTGCTCACCGACCGGTTGGGCGTGATGATGGTGCTCGCACCGGCCATCGGCGCCGGCGGCAGCGTGCTCGGCCTGTACCTCTCCTACGCCTTCGACCTCGCCGCAGGCGGGCTCATCGTGCTCACCCTCACCGGCGTCTTCGTGCTGTGCTGGCTGTTCGCGCCGCGGCACGGCCTGCTCACCCGTCCCCGTGGCCGCCGTTCGACGGCGGCCACCCCGGTTCCCGCGGAGGTGTCGTCGTGATCGCGGTCCGTGCCCTGGCGGTGGGCGGGGTGGCCGGTGCGCTGCTCGTGCTCGCCGCGCCGGCGTTCGCCGTGCCCGGTCAGGCGTCGGCGGTGCTGAGCGTCCGCGAAGGTGCCTTGGACCTCGCGGCGGGCGTCGACACCGTCGCGGCGGTGGACGGGCGGGTCGGCCTGCGGTGGGACACCACGGCGATCGCGCCCGGCGTCGCGTTCGGCGACGTGGTGCGGCTGCGTGCGATCGTGCTCGACGGCCCGGGGCGGACCGGGTCGGAGCCGGTGACCGTGCCGGTGGCCACCACCGGGATCGCGGACTGGGAGTTCACCGCGCCGGGTCGGCACACGGTCCGGCTCGACGCGGACGCGCACCTGCTCGACGGCAGTCCCCTCCACGCCGAGCGCGTCTACGCGGTGGAGGTGGGCGCGCCCGCGCTCCCGGCCGACAACCGCGCGGCGGCGGAGCCCGCCGTCGTGCCCCGGGTCGGACGCGCAGTGCCGGAAGCCCTGCCGGAGGTCGTGCCACAGGTCGTGCCCCAGGTCGCGCCGGAGGTCGCCGCCGCGGGGCAGCCGCCCACCGCGACCGGCAAGGTCACGCTCGACCGCGGGCACGTCGACGCCCTGGCGCCCAGGCTCGTCGGCGACGGGTTGAGCGTGCACGTGAAGGACGGCAGCACGATCGGCGCGGTCACGTGGCGCGAACCGGCCGACGTCGAGTTCCGGATCACCGACGCCGCGCGCACCGCGTTGCCCGCGATCCCCGCGCTGTCGTTCCTCGGCGCGGCGGGCGGGCAGATCCACCTGCTGCCGCAGCAGGAGCAGCCGGGCATCCTCTGGATCGGCTGGTCCACCGAGGAACTGCGACCGGCGGACGTCGGCGGACCGGTCACGTGGACGCTCACGGGGGTGGACGGTCCCGGCCCGTTCGGGCTGTTCACCACGGGCTCGTTCGGCGCTCCGACGCTGATCTTCAACAGCACCGACGGCCTGCCCGACACCCACACCGTCGCGCTCGGCACGCACGCGCACGCGAACTGGGCGTTCGGCAAGCCCGGCCGCTACCGGCTGGACTTCAGCGTGTCGGCGGCCCGGCCCGACGGCAGCCCGCTGACCGACACCGCGAGCTACACCTTCGTCGTCGGCGACGCCCAGTCCACCGGCACCGCGGACACCGGCAACACCACTCCCGACGGCAGGCGGCCGACGCAGCTCGCCTCGACCGGTCCCGCCGAGGCGCCCGCCGCCACCGCGCTGGCCCTGGCCCTGCTCACCACGGGTGTGCTCGTGCTGGTCGTCACCCGCCGCCGTCCAGCCAAGGAGTCCTCGTGACCACGCACCACCGCCGTGGCCTCGCGCTCGTCGCCGCGTCCCTCACGCTGCTCGCCGGCGCGTCCATCCTCCCGGCCTCGGCCCAGGACGCCACGACCGTGGTCGACCAGGGCCACGTCGACCTCGTGGCCGGCTCCGTCGTGGACGGGGAGCTGGCCATCCGGGTCAAGGACGGCACCGTCGACCCGCCCGTGCTGCGCGACCCGGCGACGGTCGTGACGCACGTGAAGCCCGAGGCCCGCATCCAGGTGCCGGACCGGCCCGAGTACGCGTTCCTCGGTCCGGCGGGCAGCGACATCTGGGTCAGCCCCGAGGTGCAGGACCCCAACCTGGTCTGGCTCGGCTGGAACACCGAGTCCCTGACCGCGGACCAGGTCGTGCCCGGCTCGGTGCGCTGGACCCTCGACGCGATCGGCGGCGACCTGCCGGGCAGCGCGCCGCCGGGTGCGGTGACCGTGTTCCAGAGCGGGTCGTTCGGCGAGCCGCTGCCGCGCGTCTTCGACACGGCCAACCCCCTGCCCCAGCAGCACCCGGTGGAGCTCGGCACGCACGCGCACGCCAACTGGACGTTCGCCGCGGAGGGCGTCTACCGGCTCACCTTCGCCCTCGAAGCCACCACCCCGACCGGCGAACCGTTGCGCGACACCGCGACCTACGCCATCGCGGTCGGCGAGATCGACCCGACCACCGTGGTTCCGGGCGCGGGGGAGCCCACTACTACTACGACGACAACGACCACAACAACAACAACCACCACGACGACTGCCGGTGCCACGACGACGACCACCACCACTGGTGCGCCGACGCCGTGCGTGGTCCTCGATGACGGGCACGTCGACCTCATCGCGCCGGGTCTCGTGGACGGCGTCCTGCGCACCCGGGTCAAGGACGGCACCGCGGGTCCGGACAAGGCGGTCTGGCGCGATCCCGCGGACGTGGTCGTCCACCTCGTCCCCCGAGCCCGCAACACCATCCCCGCCGATCCCGCCTACGCGTTCCTCGGCGACGCCGGGCAGCCGGTGTGGCTCATCCCGCAGACGCAGATCCCCGGCATCGTCTGGGCCGGCTGGAACACCGAGGCGCTGCGGCCCGAGCACGGCGACGTCACCATCACGTTGTCCGCGGTGGACGGACCCGGCCGGTTCGCGTTGTTCCTGACCGGCCTGACGCCGACCGTGCTGGCGAACTCCGGTGACGGCCTGCCCGACGCGGTGACCGTCGCGCCGGGCACCCACGCGCACGCCAACTGGGCGTTCGGCCGGGAGGGCGTCTACCGGATCACGGTCGAGGTCGCCGTCACGCCCGCCGGCGGGCAGCGCGTGGTGGACACCGACGAGTTCACCATCGCGGTCGGCGACGTCGACCCGGCCACCGCGCTCGGCCGTGACTGCGCGGCTCCCACCGGCACCACGTCACCGACCACGACCAGTCCGGCCGGCACCGTGCCGCCGACCACGACCACCCCGGCGGCGGCGGGCGGCTCGCGGCTCGCCAACACCGGCGCCGGATCGCTGGGTACTGTGTCGACGGTCGGCGCACTACTGCTCACCGGTGGCGCGGCACTGCTGCTGCTCACCCGATCCCGACGGCGAGGACTGGATGGCTGAGTCGATCCCGGCCGTGGTCGAGGCGTTCGACCACGGCAGTGCCGAGTTCGCCGAGTGGACGCCGCTGCTGTGGGACCCGATCGGCGCCGCGACCGTCGAGGCCGCGCCGCCACGACCGGGTGGACGAGTGCTCGACGTGTGCTGCGGGTCGGGTTCGTCGGCCATCCCGGCGGCGCGGGCGGTCGGCGTCGAAGGGCTCGTCGACGCGGTCGACCTCGCGCGCGAGCTGCTCGACCAGGGCATCCGACGCGCCGAAGGGCTGCCGCAGCTGCGGTTCCACCACGCCGACGCGTCCCGGTGGACCTCTGTGGACGGTCTGCCCTACGACCGGGTGCAGTGCGTCTTCGGCATCTTCTTCCTGCCGGACATGGACGCGGCCGCCGCGCACCTGGTCGGCCTGCTCCGGCCCGGCGGCGCGTTCGGCGTGACGACGTGGCGGCAGGGCAGCGTGGACGACGTGGTGGGCCCGCTGGTCCAGGCGCTCACCGAGCAGACGGGGCGGACGCTCGACCGCCCGGCGTCGGCGGAGCGTGCCGCGCGCGTGGACACCGAGGAGAAGCTGGCCGGGTGGTTGAGCGGCCTCGGGTTGGGCGGGGTCGACGTGCGGTCGGTGGAGCGGGACATCCCCCTCACCCCGGACTCGGCGTGGAGCTTCGTGATGGGCTCGGGCATCCGGGCCGCTCTCGACGGTCTGGACGCCCCGGTCGTGTCCGCCGTCAACACCCGCTACCGCGAACTGATGGCCACGACGACCACACTGCGCGCCCGTGCGCTGGTCGGGACGGGCAGCCGCCCGAGCTGAGCCTCCGGACGCCCCTGCCGCGGCGAGCCGCAACCCGCGCCCGGCAACGCCACCCTGCCATCACGACCCGCAACCCCGCGCTGAGCGACGCGGCTCTGCCATCACGACCCGCAACCCCGCGCCGAGCGTCGCGGCTCTGCCATCACGACCCGCAACCCCGCGCTGAGCGTCGCCGCCTTGCCTTCGCGAGCCGCGCGAGTGATCCGAGGCCTGCGACCCGGGATCGGGGGCGGTCGAATCAGTCGATGAGCCGGCCTTCCTCCAGGCGCACCGTGCGGTCGCAGCGGGCGAGGGTGGTGGGGCGGTGGGCGATGACGAGGATGCCCACGTCGTCGCCGGTCGAGGTGAGGGCGGTGGTGATGGCCGCGTCGGCGTCCGCGTCGAGGTTGGCGGTCGCCTCGTCCAGGACGAGCACGCGCGGTTCGGTCAGCAGGGCCCGGGCGATGGCGACCCGTGCCCGCTGACCGCCCGACAGCCCGGCCCCGGACTCGCCGACGGTCGTGTCGAGCCCGGCGGGGAAACCGGCGCCGGGGTCGAGGATGCCCGCCCGTCGCGCCGCCCGCTCGACGTCGAGGTCGCCGGCGTCGGGGCGGCCGAGCCGGATGTTGGTCGCGATCGTCCCGGCGAGCAGCCCCGGGTCCTGCGGCACGGCGCTGATCGCACCCCGCAGCTCGTCGTCGGCCAGGTCGGCGAGGTCGACGCCGTCGAGCGTGGCGCGCCCGGCGTCGGGGTCCCACATCCGCACGGCCAGCAGCGCGCAGGTGGTCTTCCCCGCGCCGGACGGCCCGGTGAGCGCGACCCGCTCGCCGGGGCGGACGGTGAACGACACCTCCCGCAACGCGGGCGGCCCGTCGCCGTACCGGAACGTCACGCGGTCGAACACGAGACCGGTCGAGGCGGCACGTGGCGGCAGTCGCCGTGGCGCGACGGCTTCGCGGACGACCGGTTGCCGGTCCAGGACGTCGACGATGCGCCTGCCCGCCGCGCGCAGCGTGCCGAGGTTGCGCAGCAGGTCGGAGATCTGCGCGACGGGACCGAGCGCGGCGGTGGCCAGCACCATGGCGACCGGGGCGAGCACCCGGCCCACGGCGTCGAGGTTCACCGCGCAGACCGCGAGCGCCCCGATCGCGCTGAGGGACAGCACGGCGTCCGTGACCGCGCGTTCCACCCCCGTCCGGGAGCCGATCCGAGCCTGCACGGCGGTCAGCACGCCGGTGTGCCGGTCGAGCGCGGCGGTTCGGCGGTCCAGCGCCCCGGCGGCGCTGAGCTCGTCCAACCCGCGCACGGTGTCGACCAGCTCGGCGTTGAGCGCGGCGGCGGCCTCGGTCAGCTCGACGCCCTGCCGGGCGCCCACCCGCCCGAACAGCCAGGGCAACGCCGCCGTCACGACCACGAACGGCACCCACACCAGCAGCAGCCACGGCGTCACGAGCAGCGACAGCGCGGTGGTGGCCACGACGAGCAGGGCGGAGGTGAGCGCCTGGGCCGCGGTGTGCGCGTAGAGCCATTCGAGGCGGTCGACGTCGGCGAAGGCGACGGAGGCCAGGTCGCCGCCGCGCCGGGGCGTGCGGCGATCGGGCAGGCTCACCCGGAGGCGGTCGAACACGCGGGCGCGCAGCGCGCCGATCAACCGGTAGGCCAGGTCGTGCGAGACCCACGACTCGCGCCACGTCATCACCGCGGTCAGCACCGCGACACCGGCCAGGACGACGGCCGCGGGCAGCAGCGGCGCGTCGCCGGTCGCGGCGGTCCGGCCGGCGAGCCACGTGCCGCCCACCGCCGTGCCCAGCGCGCCGAGCTGGGCGACGGCGTTGGCCGCGATGGTCCAGCCGAACGTGGCCCGTCGCTCGGCGACGACCGGCAGGAGGCGCCGGAGCGGGCCGCTCATCGCGGGGCCGCCGGCGACGTGATGGCGGCGACGCGGCCGGACTCGACGGTGACGATCGCGTCGGCGTCGCGCAGGGCGCTCTCGCGGTGCGCGATGACGATCCGGGTCGTGCCGGCGCAGTGCTCGGCGAGCCGGGTCAGGACGCGCGCCTCGGTGTCGACGTCCAGCGCGGAGGTCGCCTCGTCCAGCAGCAGCACGGGTGTCGCGGCGAGCACGGCCCTGGCGATGGCCAGCCGCTGCCGCTGGCCGCCGGAGAGCCGGGCGCCGTTCTCGGTGAGCTCGGTGTCGAAGCCGTGGGGGAGCGCCTCGATGAAGTCGAGGGCGTCCGCGACGTGCGCGGCGGCACGCACCTCCGCCGGCGTGGCGTCGGGCCGGGCGAGGCGCAGGTTCTCCGCCACGGTGCCGTGGAACAGGTACGTGTGCTGGCCGACGACCCCGATGCTCGCGCGCAGCGCGGCGAGCGTGTAGTCGGTGATCGGGGTCCCGTCGAGCTCGATCGTCCCGTGCCGCGGGTCGACGTGCCGCACGACGAGCCGGGCGAGCGTGCTCTTGCCCGCGCCCGACGGGCCGACGATCCCGGTGACGCTCCCCGGCCGGCACTCGAAGTCGACGTCGGCGACACCGGCCCCGTTCGGGTACCGGTAGCCGACCTGCCGCAGCACGAGCCCGGCGCCCGGTCGGGCGGGCTCGGTGCGCGTGCCGGTGTCCGCGACGGCCGGGCGCGCGGTGAGGATCTCGTCGATGCCCTCGACCGCGCCGAGCCCCTGGTAACCGAGGTGCCAGTGGGCGGACAGGTCCAGCACCGGCCGGAAGCACTCCCTGGCGCACAGCAGGAACAGCAGCACGGACCCGGCGGGCCCGCCACCGCCGAGGACACCCGCGCAGGCGACGACGATGGTGGCGACCGTGCCCAGGTGCAACGCGAGCGCGCTGACGGCGGACTCCACGAGCGAGACCCGCAACTGCGTCATCGTGGAGCCGTGCAGCTCCTCGCCGCGCCGGGCGAGCGCGTCCCCGGTCCGCCGGCCCGCACCGAACACGCGCAGCACGCCGATCGCCTGCGTCGCCTCCAGGTAGTCCGCGGCGAGCTTCCCGTAGGCGCGCCAACGGGTCCGTCCCGTCCGGAGCAGCCGGGCGTCCCAGAAGCGGGGCACCACCACCGCGCACAGCACCGACCCGGCGAGGACCGAGGCGGCCGGCACGGAGACGGTGAACAGCCACCCGGCGACGGCGGCGGGCACGACGCAGGTCACCAGCAGCTGCGGCAGGTAGCGGCTGTAGTAGGCGTCGAGGGCTTCGACACCGTCCACGACGGTGTGCGTGATCGCGCCGGACCGCTCGCCCTGCGCCCACGCCGGCCCGAGCGAGGTGATGCGGCGCAGCAGCTCGCCGCGCAACCGGGTGCGGATGGCGATGCCGAACCTGGCGGCGGCGACCTCCCGCAGCCACAGCAGGGCCGCCCGCACCGCGACGACGCCGACCAGCGCCGCGATCAGCGGCGCGGCGGCGGCCCCGTCCCCGCCGACGAGGTCGGCGAGGACGGCCGCCGTCAGGACGGCTCCGGCGACGTGGCACGCCGACACCAGCGCCGACAGCACGGCGAGCAGCGCGATCGGCCCGGCGACGACGCCGGCCAGGTGCAGGAGCCTGCGGTGGATCACGGGGTGAAGGCGTCCGGGTGCAGCCGCTCCGCGATCTCCCGCACCACGGCGACGTTCCCGAGCGTGCCCGGGTAGGTGTCGGCGGCGTCGATCGCGATCAGCCGCCGCTCGCGCACGGCCGTCATGTCCGGGAACGTGCGGTTCAGGTACTCCACGGTCGTCCGCTCGTGCTCGGGTCCGTTGACCGCGAACACGAGCGCGTCCGGGTTCGCCGCGGCGAGCGCCTCGGGCGTGATCTGCGCGGCGAAGAACTTGGCGAACTGCGGGTCCTGCGGCGAGAACACGTTGTCCCCGCCCGCCCGGCGGATGATGTCGTACTCGATGCCCGCGCCGATCGCCGTCACGGTCGCGCCCTCCAGGTACACCTGGGCGACGGTCGGCTTGGCGCGGCCCGCGAGGGCGGTGTCCACCGCGGCCAGGTCGGCCTTGCCCTTCTCCACCAGGGGCCGGGCCCGGTCGGACGCGGCGAACACCTCGCCGAGGTTCTCCAGGTCGGTGAAGACGTCCTCGACCGTGCCGCTCATCCGCCGCTCGGCGCACCCGCCCGTGGCGACGTACGCCGCGACACCGGCCTGGCCCAGCTGCTCCAGGCTCGCGAAGCCCTGCTCGGCGGTGAACTCGTACATGGTCGGCGAGAACACGAAGTCCGGCCGCGCGTCCAGCAACCGCTCGCGGCTCGGCGGCCCGGACTCGCTCAGCACCGGCACGTCGGCGGCCAGGCCCGCCACGTCGTCGGGCAGCGGCGCGGTGGCCGTCTGCGCCTGCCCGACCAGCGAGTCCGCCAAGCCCAACCGCACCAGCAGCTCCGTCTGCGACGGGCTCAGCCCGACCGCCGCCTTCGGCACGCCCGGGACGGTGACCTCCCGGCCGCAGTTGGTGATCGTGACCGCCTGGCCGGCGGCGCTCGTGGCCGTGGTGGGGGTGACCGCGGAGCCGCAGCCGGCGACCAGCGCGGCGCCGACGCCGAGCGCGATCAGGGACGGTGTTCTACGCATGGATCTCATCTCCGTGCTCGGGGTGACCGCTGGGGTGGTCGAAGACCAGGAGGGGACGGCCGGTGCGCGGGTGCGTGAGCTGGTCGACGGCGACCCGGAACACGTCTTCGACCACGCGCGGCGCGAGCGCCTCGGCCGGTGGGCCGGCGGCGACGAGGCGGCCCCCGTCGAGCACGGCGATGTCGTCGCAGTGGGTCGCGGCGAGGTTGAGGTCGTGCAGCGCCGCGATGATCGTGCGGTCGAGGTCGGTCGCGATCCGCATCAGCTCGAGCTGGAAGGCGATGTCGAGGTGGTTGGTCGGCTCGTCCAGCACGAGGACGGGTGCGTCCGCGGCGAGCGCGCGGGCCAGCATCACCCGCTGCCGCTGCCCGCCGGACAGCCGGCCGATGGGCCGGTCGGCGACGTCGGCGGCGCCGACCCGGGTCAGCGCCGTCCACGCCAGGTCGAGGTCGGCGTCGGTGTCGCGGCCGAACCCGCGCTGGAACGGCACCCTGGCCAGCAGCACGGCGTCCAGCACGGTCAGGTCGAACTCGGTCGAGGTCTCCTGGGTCATCACCGCCACCGACCGCGCGACCTCCCGGCGGTCGGTGCGCCACACGTCCCGCCCGTCCAGCAGCACCCGGCCCGACGACGGCGCGACGGCCCGGTAGAGGGTGCGGAGCAGCGTGGACTTGCCGCTGCCGTTGGGGCCCACCAGCCCGAGGAACCGGCCGGGGCGGATCTCGACGTCCACGTCCCGCAGCACGTCCCGGCCGCCGAGGGCGACGCTGACGCGGTCGAAGCGCACCCTCATCGGTCGAGTCCCGCCTGGGCCGCCGTGTCCCGGCGCATCAGCCACAGGAAGAACGGCGCGCCGACGACCGCGGTGAGGATGCCGATCGGCACCTCGGCGGGTGCGGCGACCGTGCGCGACAACAGGTCGGCGACCATCAGGAACGCCGCGCCGCCGAGCACCGCCACCGGCAGCATCCGCCGGTGGTCCGCGCCGACCAGGATGCGCGCCACGTGCGGCACCACCAGGCCGACGAAGCCGATGCCCCCGCTCACCGACACGATCGACCCGGTCAGCAGGGCCGCGGTCACCAGGAGGACGGCGCGCAGCCGGTTCACGTCCACGCCCAACGCGGTCGCCGACTCGTCACCGGTCAGCAGCGCGTTCATCGCCCGTGTCCGGAACCCGACGACCGCGCACGCCACCACGAACGCCACCGCCGGCACCACGAGCGAGCTCATCGACGCCGCGGACACGCTGCCCAGCAGGAAGAACAGGACGCTGAACACGTTCTGCGCCTCGGTCGTCAACGTCAGGTAGCTCGTGACCGCGCTGAACAGCGAACCGAGGGCCACCCCGGAGAGGATCATCCTGGTCGGCGACAGCACGCCGCGGTGCCGGGCGGTCAGCGCGACGCACGCGCAGGCCACCAACGACCCGGCGAACGCCGCCGCGCCCAGCGGCAGACCGCCGACGGCGGCCGAGCCGAGCGTGATCACCAGGACCGCGCCGACCCCCGCCCCCGACGACACCCCGAGCAGGTAGGGCTCGGCCAACGGGTTGCGCACGATCACCTGCATGATCGCGCCGGCCAACGCCAGCCCCGCGCCCGCCAACCCGGCCAGCAGCGCGCGGGGCAGCCGGAACTGCCACACCGCCTGGTCCTGCAGCACGGTCAGGCTGCCGTCCGACATCCACGGCATGCCCGGCGCCAGGTGCCCGACCACGATCCGCCCCGCGTCCGCCAGGCCGACCTCGACCGTGCCGATCGAGCCGGAGACGACCAGCAGCACGGGGATCGCGAGCCCGAGCACCGCGACCGTCACCCTCTGCGTCAACCGTGACCGGCGGAGGAACACCTTGCGGTCACGCTCGACCGACGACGCGGCCGAGCGCGGACGAACAACCATGAGCGAACCGATCACTGTGCGGCGGGGGACCGCGGGAGCGTAACCGCACCTGATAACCGTTATCAACAGTGACGCCGGTCATGATCGGCGCGCGGATCCGTCATGACGCACGTCTCGCTTGCTGTTGCAAGTCACTTGCTGTTAGCTGCTGTTGGCAATAGTTGACCTTCCCTGCTGAGGTGATGTGCGTGCGGCGGCTGCTGATCGGCGTCCTGGTGGCGGTTGCGCTGGCTTCGGCCTGCACCTCGCCGGACGGTGACGTCGCGGGCGACGCGGGGCGGTCGATCGTGATCGGGGCGGGCGGCGAGCCGGAGAACCTGAACCCGGTCCTCGGCTACGCGCCGGACGGCGCCTCGAAGGTCTTCGACGGGCTGGTGTCCCGGGACGCGCGGCTGGACCTCGTGCCCGCCCTGGCCCGGGAGCTGCCGACCGCTTCGGCGGACGGCCTGACCTGGACGGCGACCCTGCGCGAGGGCGTGGAGTTCACCGACGGCACCCCGCTGTCCGCGCAGGACGTCGTGTTCACCTACGAGGCGGTGCTCGACGCGAAGACCGACTCCACCATCGCGTCGCGCTTCGACGCGGTGGCCGACGTGACCGCGCCGGACGACCGGACCGTGGTGTTCCGGCTGACCCACCCCTACGCGCCGTTCGCCGAGCAGTTGACGCTGGGCATCGTCCCCCGCAAGGCTTTCGACGGCGTCGACGTCAACAGCGCGCCGTTCAACACCGCGCCCGTGGGCACCGGACCGTACGCGGTGGCCGAGTGGCGCAAGGGCGACCGGTTGGTCCTGAAGGCCAACGAGGACTACTGGGGCGGTGCGCCCGCGATCAAGACCGTGACCGTGGTGTTCGTGCCCGACGACAACGCCCGCGCCACGCGGATGGCGGCCGGGGAGTTCGACGGCACGGTCCTGCCGCCGAAGCTGGTGAAGTCCTACGCGGACCGGTCTGGCTACCGGGTCGTGCGCAACCCGTCGGCCGACTACCGCGGCCTCGGCCTCCCGTCCGAGCTGCCGTTCACCTCCGACGCGCGGGTGCGGCGGGCGATCAACCTCGCCCTGGACCGGCAGGCGATGATCGACACCGTCCTCGCGGGCGCCGGGACGCCGGCGGCCACCCCGATCTCGCCGCACCTGCGGGACTGGCACGACCCGGGCGCCACGTTCGCGCACGACACCGCCGAGGCCGAACGGCTGCTGGACGAGGCGGGCTGGCGCCGGGGAGCCGACGGCGCCCGGTCCCGGGACGGGCAGCCCGCCCGGTTGCCGATCCTGTACCCGGCGGCGGACGTGCTGCGCAAGGAACTGGCGCTGGCGGCGGCGAGCGACATCGCCAAGCTGGGCGTCGACGCGCCGGTCGAGTCCACCACGTTCGAGCTGATGCTCCAGCGGCAGAAGGAAGCCGCGAGCGTCTGGGGCGGCGGCGACCCGTACGACCCGGACACCGCGGCCTACACGCTGCTGCACTCCCGGTACGCCGGTCAGCCCGGCTACCTGAACATGACGCACTACCGCAACCCCGCGGTGGACGCGGCGCTGGACACCGGGCGCCGCAGCCTCGACCCCGCCACGCGCGAGCAGGCCTACACCGACTTCCAGCGGGCCTACACCGCGGATCCCGGCTGGGCGTTCCTGGTGTTCCTCGACCACACCTACGTGCTGCGCGACCGGTGGGACGGCCAGGTCGAGCAGGTCGAGCCGCACGACCACGGGCTCGTGCACGCCGTGTGGTGGAACCTCGAACGCTGGACGCCGAAGCCGTGACGGCCACCCCGGTGGCGACCGCGCGGAACCGCGCGCGCCGCCGCGCCCTCGCCCTGCTCGTGCTGCGCAGGCTCACCTTCGCGGTCCCGGTGGTGCTGCTGGTCGGCTTCGCCGTGTTCGTGCTCGCCAAGGCGTCACCGTTCGACCCGGTCGAGCGCTACTTCGGGGTGCGCGTCATCGGCGCCTCCCCGGAACGGGTGGCGCAGGTGCGGGCGAACTGGGGCGTCGACCAGCCGGTCGTCGTGCAGTACCTGGCGTGGCTGCGGCACGCGGTCGCCGGCGACTTCGGCGACTCCTTGTCGATGCGGCAACCGGTGTCGCAGGTGATCGGCGAGCGGCTCGGCTGGTCGGTGCTGCTCGTCGCCGTCGCCTTCGTCCTGGCGCTGCTGCTCGGGCTGGTGCTGGGCACCGCCGCGGCCTGGCGCCAGGGCGGGTGGCTGGACCGGGCGGTCACCGCCACCGCCTACACGCTGGAAGCGGCGCCGGTGTTCTGGCTCGGGTTGGCCGCGCTGTCGGTGTTCGCGCTCGAACTGCGGTGGCTGCCCGGCGGCGGGCTCACCGACCCCGGCGCGGAGCCGGGGGTCGGCCAGGTCGCCCGGCACCTGGTCCTGCCGGTGTCCGTGCTCGCGCTGTCCCACGCGCCCTGGTACGTGTTGTTCGTCCGGCAGAGCCTGCTGGAGTCGTTCACCTCGGAGCACGTGATCGGCGCGCGGTCACGCGGTCTGCCCGATCACCTGGTGGTGTCCGGGCACGCGCTGCGCACGTCGCTGCTGCCGTTCCTGACCCTGGTCGGCTCCCGGCTGCCCGAGCTGATCACCGGGGCGCTGCTGGTGGAGACCGTGTTCTCCTGGCCGGGTATCGCGCGGGCCACCGTCGACGCCGCCCTCGACGTGGACTTCGCGCTGCTGGGCGCGCTCACCGTGCTCGCCACCGCGGTGGTGCTCCTGGGCAACCTGCTCGCCGACGTGCTCTACGCGCTGGCCGATCCGAGGGTGGGTCTCGATGGTTGACAGCCCGGTCTGGCGGCCCGTGCCGCGATCACGCGTCGCCGCCGCGAGCACGGCCCGATCACCGCGCCGGCGGCTGATTCCCGCCGCGGTGGTCCTCGGCGTGCTGGTGACCGCCGCACTGGTGGTGCCCCTCGTGGTCGACCTCAACCAGCAGTACGTCGACCTGGCCTCGGCCAACCGGCCGCCCTCGGCGGCGCACCCGTTCGGCACGGACGAACTCGGCCGCGACGTCCTGCTGCGCTGCGTCTACGCGCTGCGGGTGTCGCTGGGCGTGGGCCTGTTCGCCGCCCTCATCTCCTCCGTGGTCGGCACGGCGGTCGGCGCGCTCGCGGGCGCCGTCGGCGGGTGGCCGGACCGGGTACTGATGCGGCTGGTCGACACCGTCGCGTCGGTGCCGCACCTGCTGCTCGGCATCGTGATCGTCGCCGTGCTGCGGCCGAGCCTGACCGCCGTGGTGATCTCCATCGGGCTGACGCACTGGCTGACCTCGGCGCGGATCGTGCGCTCCGAGGTGCTCTCCCTGCGCGGGCGGCCCTTCGTCGACGCCGCGGTCGTCGGCGGGTCGTCCCGCGCGCGCGTGCTCGTCCGGCACCTGCTGCCCAACATCGCACCGCAGGTGCTGCTGGCCACCACGCTGATGATCCCGCACGCGGTGTGGCACGAGACCGCGCTGTCCTTCCTCGGGCTGGGCCTGCCGCCGCACGCCGCCAGCATCGGCAACATGATCAACGACGCGCAGCGGTCGCTGCTCTCCGGCGGCTGGTGGATGTCGCTTGCGCCCGGCGTCGTGCTGATCGCCGCCACCCTGTCCGTCGCCGGCCTCAGCGGTGTCTGGCGGGACCGGCTCAACCCCCGGCGCCGATCGGAGCTGACGTGGTGACCGAACTCGTGCTCGACCACCTGTCCGTGCGGTTCAGCCTGCCCGGCGCCACCGTGGCCGCGGTCAACGACGTGTCGCTGCGGGTCCGGCCGGGCGAGTGCGTCGCGCTCGTCGGCGAGAGCGGCTGCGGCAAGACCGTGCTGGCCAACGCACTGCTCGGGTTCCTGCCCGGCAACGCGCAGACCTCCGGCACGGCGGCGCTGACGGGCGACGGACCACCGCTGGACCTGCTCACCGCGCCCGACGCGGTGCTGGCCGCCACCGTCCGCGGCCGTCGCATCGGCCTCATCCCGCAGAGCCCGGCGTCCCACCTCACCCCGGTGCGCACGGCCCGCGCCCAGCTGG
The DNA here is from genome assembly GCF_040295345.1 of Actinosynnema sp. NPDC002837. NCBI lineage: Bacteria > Bacillati > Actinomycetota > Actinomycetes > Pseudonocardiales > Pseudonocardiaceae > Actinosynnema > Actinosynnema sp. NPDC002837. The sequence goes on along the minus strand of NZ_JBEOVG010000086.1, from coordinate 20,473 downwards.
AGGAGGCGGTGCGCGTGCACCACCCCGAAGGGACGGCGACCCGTGACCACGCCCACCGCCTCGCCGCCCGGGCCGGCCTCGTGCCCGACGACCTCGACCGCTACCCGCACGAGCTGTCCGGCGGCATGGCGCAGCGCGTCGCCAACGCGCTGGCCCTGGTCGGCGACCCGTGGTTGCTCATCGCCGACGAACCGACCACCGGCCTGGACCGGCACCTGGTCGACGGCTTGATCGGGGAGTTCCGCCGCATGGTCGCCGACGGCCGCGCCGTCCTGCTCATCACCCACGACCTGGCCGCCGCCCAGCGCGTCGCCGACCGCATCGCGGTCATGTACGCGGGGCGGGTCGTCGAAGCCGGTCCCGCGGACCGGGTGCTGGACGCCCCGCGCCACCCGTACAGCGCCGGTCTGGTCAACGCCCTGCCCGACCGGGCGTTCACCCCGATCCCGGGCCTGCCGCCGCTGCTCACCGACCTGCCGCCCGGCTGCGCCTTCGCTCCCCGCTGCGACCGCGCGGCCCCGGTGTGCGCCGCGCGCCCCGCCCTCGCCGACGACCGGCACGCCGTCGCGTGCCACCTGCCGTGCTGACCGGGCTGACGGCCGACGCGATCACCGCCGGCTACGACCCCGCGCACCCCGTCCTCACCGACTTCACGCTGACCGTCCCACCGGGACGGACCGTCGGCCTGGCCGGCCCGAGCGGCAGCGGCAAGTCCACCCTCGCCCGCGTCCTGGCCCTGCTGCACGCGCCCTTCACCGGCGCCGTCCACCTCGACGGCGCTCCCGTGACCGCCTACCGCCACCGGGCGCCGCGGCGGCAGCGCACCTGCATCGGCGTCCTCTTCCAACAACCACGCCTGTCCGTCGACCCGCGGATGACCCTGCGCACCGCGATCGCCGAGCCCTTGCGCGCCAACGGCCGCCCGGCCGACGTCGTGGACGAGCTGGCCGACCGGGTGATGCTCACCCCGGAACTGCTGACCCGCCGACCGCACGAGGTCAGCGACGGCCAACTGCAACGAGCCTGCCTGGCCCGCGCGCTGGCCCTGGGCCCCGCCTACCTGATCTGCGACGAGATGACCACCATGCTGGACGCCTCCACCACCGCCGCCCTCGTCACCGTCATCCGCGACTACCAGCGGCGGACCGGCGCGGGCGTCCTGGCCATCTCCCACGACGCCGTGCTGCTGCGCCACTGGGCGGACGAGGTCGTGACGCTGCCCGGCGCCGCCACGAGCTGACCTCCGCCGACCTCTCGTCGGTCGGCGGATTGACGAACGGCCCCGCGCCGGCCTTGGATCCGATCATGTCGAAGCGGCCGACCGCTGTGGGTGACCGGGTGCCGGCCAAGGTCGCCGTCCGGATCCTCCCGTTCCTGGCACTGCTCTACTTCGTCAACTACCTCGACCGCGTCAACATCGGGTTCGCCGCGCCGAACGGGCTCAACGACGAGCTCGGGCTCACCGCGACCGCGTTCGGGTTCGCCTCCGGCATCTTCTTCCTCGGCTACCTGCTGCTGGAGGTGCCGAGCAACCTCGCGCTGCACCGGTTCGGCGCGCGCCGCTGGCTGGCCCGGATCATGGTCAGCTGGGGCGTGGTGGCCACCGCGATGGCCTTCGTGCCCAACGCGGCCACCCTGGTGGTGCTGCGGTTCCTGCTCGGCGTCGCGGAGGCCGGGTTCTTCCCGGGGATCATCCTCTACCTGACGTACTGGTTCCCGGCCGCGCAGCGCGCGAAGGCGGTCGCGCTGTTCATGGCGGCGGTGCCCGTCTCCTCGGCGATCGGGTCCACTGTGTCCGGTCTGCTCATCACGCACGGCGACGGCGTGTTCGGGCTGTCCGGCTGGCGGTTCATGTTCCTGGTCGAGGGCGTGCCGGCGATCCTGCTCGCGTTCGTCACCTGGTTCTACCTGACCGACCGGCCGGAGCGGGCCACGTGGCTCACCGAGGACGAGCGCCGCTGGCTCGCCGAGGAGTTGGACGCCGAGCGCCGCGCGAAGGAGGCCGAGCACCACTGGCCGTTGCGCAAGGCGTTGCTGCACCCGCGGATCCTCGGGCTGGCGTTCGTCTACTTCGCCATCGCCTACGGCCTGTACGCGCTGGGGTTCTTCCTGCCGACCATCGTCGCCGGGTTCGGCCGGCAGTTCGGCACGACGCTGACCGTGCTGCAAGCCGGAATGGTGACCGCCGTCCCGTACGCGGTCGCGGCGATCGTGATGGTGTTCTGGGCGCGTCACGGCGACCGCGTGGACGAGCGGAAGTGGCACGTGGTGCTGCCGATGCTGGTCGGCGGGTGCGCCATCCCCATCGCGCTCTACCTCGGCAACCCGTACGCCGCGATGGTCGCGGTCACCGTGTGCGCGGTCGGCGTGTGCTGCGCGCTGCCGACGTTCTGGGCGCTGCCGTCGAGCTTCCTGTCCGGCACGGCCGCGGCGGGTGGGATCGCGCTGATCAACTCGCTCGGCAACATCAGCGGGTTCGCCGCGCCCTACGTCACCGGCTGGCTGCGTGACTTCACCGGCAGCCAACGTGCGGGCATGTGGATGGTGGGCGCGTGCATGGTCGCCGGCGCCCTCTTGGCCCTTGCGCTGGGGGCCAAGCCGGAACAACGCCGCCCGGTCTCCCGCACACCGTGACCGGACCGCTCGACCGGGGTCTGCGGGCCGTGGACGTTATACTCTATAACCGGGCCCGAGGACGGGAAGTGGTGGACGATGGCGGAGCCGACCGGGCCGTACGAGACGAAGAGCGAGTACGCGTACGGCCGGCTGCGACGGTGGATCCTCAGCGGCGAGCTCGCGCCCGGATCGGGCATCAACCAGTTCACGTTGGCCAAGGCCATCGGGATCAGCACGACGCCGCTGCGTGAGGCGCTCAAGCGCCTGAAGGGCGAAGGCCTGGTCGAGCTGGACGCGCACCGCGACGCCCGGGTCACGCCGTTGCGGGCGGAGGAGGCCCGGGACCTGCTGGAGCTGCGGCGCGCGCTCGACCCGCTCGCCGTCGCGTTGGCGGCCGAACGGCGGACCGACGCCGACATCGCGGCGATCCGCGAGGCGGCGGACGGGCTGCACGCGCTGCCGGACAACCCCGACCAGGAGGACCTGGCGGCCCACCGGCGTTTCCACTCGGCCCTGTACCGGGCGTCGCACAACGTGCTGCTGGTCGAGACGCTGGACGGCCTGTGGGACAAGTCCGACCGCTACCGGCGGATGGCGCTGGAGGTCGACCGCGGTGACGCGGCGCGGGCGAAGACGGACCACGAGCACCGCGCCCTGGCCGACCTGGTGGTGGCCGGTGACGCCGAGGGCGCGTCGGCCGTGATGCGCGAGCACGTCGACACGAGCCTCGGCGCACAGGCCGCGTGGCGCCTGCGCGAGGAGCGCTGACCGCGCCGGGCCGACGCGCACTGCGGAGTTCCCCCAGGCTGTTCAGCGGGACTGGGCGTCATTCGCGACCAGCAGGCGGTGGGCCGCGCCGGCGTTGGCCATGACGTCGGACCAACGACGGTGGGCGAGGTACTCGACATCGGGACGCACCGGCCCGAGTTGGCCGAGGACCGCGAGCAACGGCTCGAGCACCGCCTTGATCGCGGCCACCTCCTCGCCGTCGCGCAGTCGGTAGCCGATGTCCTCCGACGGATCGCGCAGGTCCCAGAACGTGTCGTCGACCAGCCAGTGGACCGCGTCCGTCAGTGCGCCGCCCTGCTGTTCGACGGTCTGCGGGGTGAGCGTGGCGAACCGCTCCAAGGCGACGATCACGTCACCACGCAGCCCTGGGTACTGCACTTCCCCGGGAGATTCATCATTCACGGCGTCACCTTAAGTCGGACAGTCGCGCCGCGACCGACCGGCCGGGGGAACGCCGGCCGCTTCGGTGACACTGGAGCCGGCGCAGCGGGCCGACGGCACGCCGCCGGGGACGATCACCGGTTTCCGACCTCAGGCAGGCATCGAGTCCCCGCACAGGAACGCGTACAGGGCGTCGCCCGTCGGCACCGGCTGGTCGGGGTTGTGCCGCACCAGCCACAGGCACGCGTCGTCGGCCATGCCGTACAGGTCGAAGTTCTCGCCCTGCGCGAGCACCACCAGGCAGTCGCCCACCCGCCAGACCGCGTGGTGCCACTCGTCGTCGTGCGTGCCGACGACGTGCGGCTCGCCGAGGCGGTCGGTCAACCGCGCCACGGCCTCGGCGTGCCGCGCGTCGAACTCGGCCCGCGTCGCGAGCGCGTCGGCCGACCACGGCGCGACGCCGGCGGACACGAGGTCGCGCACGTCCTGGTCTTCGGGGTCGTGCTCGTCGAGGTAGGTGGCGAACGCGTGGAAGAAGCCGATCACCTCGTCCGGGTCGAACCGCATCGCCACGCTGACCCAGCGGTGGTCGTCGACGTCGAAGCGGTACTCGGCCGCGCCGTAGACCTCCTCCGCCAACGACCGCCCCTCGGGTAGCGGCCACCCCGCCGCCACCCACGCGTCGTCCAACCCCGCCCGCGCCCACGACGAGCCCGCCAACGCCAGGACCCCGTCGACCGTCCGGTCGTCCAGGGGGAGCCACACCAGTGCCATGCGCCGAACCTAGGGGCACGGGGGCCGAACGCGTGAACCCCGTTGCCCGGCGGGACATGTCCGCTGCACAACCCGCACAGCGCCTTGTACGGATAGTGATCATGCGGTAGCGATGAGTGCATGGAAACCTACGTGCTCGACCCGGCCGGCCGCGACCTCCAGCGCGAGGCGGCGGAGTTGCGCGCCTGCGGACCGGCGACCCGGGTCGCGCTGCCCGGTGGGGTGGAGGCGTGGTCGGTCGGCGACCTCGGCCTGCTGCGCGGCCTGCTCGCCGATCCGCGCGTTTCCAAGGACGCCCGCCGGCACTGGCCCGCCCTGGCGGGCATATCGCCGGACTGGCCGCTGTACCTCTGGGTCACGTCGCACAACATGTTCACCGCCTACGGCGCCGAGCACCGCAGGCTGCGCCTGTTGATCTCCAAGGGGTTCACCGCCCGGCGGACCGAGGCGCTGCGCCCGCGGGTCGAGGAGATCTCGGCCGACCTGATCGAGCGGCTCGCCGCCGGACCGGACGTGGTCGACGCACGCGCCGAGTTCGCCTACCCGCTGCCGATCGAGGTCATCTGCCGGCTGATGGGCGTGCCCGACGACGCCCGCCCGGAGCTGCGCCGGATCGTGGACAGCCTGTTCGCCACCACGACGACGCCCGAGGAGGCGATGGCCAACCAGGTCCGGCTCTACGAGATCCTCGACGACGTGGTCGCGGCCAAGCGGGCGGCGCCGGGCGACGACCTGACCAGCGGCCTGATCGCCGCCCGGGACGAGGGCGACGCCGGGCTGACCGAGGCCGAACTGGTCGACACCCTCATCCTGATGATCGCCGCCGGTCACGAGACCACCGTCAACCTCCTGGACCAGGCCATCACCGCGCTGCTCACGCACCCCGACCAGCTCCACCTCGTCCGCTCCGGCGAACGCTCCTGGGGCGACGTGATCGAGGAGACGCTGCGGTGGCAGGCGCCGGTGGCGAACCTGCCGCTGCGCTACGCCGTCGAGGACATCGAGCTGGCCGGCGTGACGATCCGGCGGGGCGAGGCGATCCTCGCGGCCTACGCCGCCGCCGGGCGCGACCCGGCGGTCCACGGCGACAGCGCCGGGCGGTTCGACCTCACGCGTGCGGACAAGACGCACCTGTCGTTCGGCCACGGCGTCCACCACTGCCTGGGCGCGCCGCTGGCCCGCATCGAGGCCGAGGTGTCGTTGCCGGCGTTGTTCGACCGCTTCCCGGACCTCGCGCTCGCCGTGCCCGCCGACGAGCTGGAACCCGTCCACTCGTTCATCTCCAACGGGCACCTCGCGCTGCCGGTCAGGCTGAGGTAGCGAGCCCGTTGTAGGCGGCCAGCACGAGGCCGAGGCCGCGGTTGTCGCCCAGCGTGCCCTCCTCCAGCATCTGGTTCATCGCGTACGCCACGGTCAGCCGGGTGTCCAGGTCGACCACCACGACCGAACCGCCCCACCCGCCCCAGGAGCACGTCCGACCCTCGACCCGGTAGCCGAGGCCGTACCGGATCGGCACGTCCAGGTAGTGGTCCACGCCCCGGAACTGCTCCTCCAGCACCCGGCGGCACCCGGCCTCCGACAGCAGCCGCACGCCGCCGACCGAGCCGCCGCACGCCAGCACCGACTGCACGAGGCCGACCGACCTCGCGTTGCCGTGCCCGCCCGCGGACGGGACCTCGGCCCGGCGCCACGCGGCGGTGTTGGCGTCCTGCGCCACGATGGCCGGGTTGGGCTCCTCGCCGTCCAGGCCCGGCGCCGCGATGTCGGACTTGCCCGGCGGCGGGATCACGGGGGCGACGCGGTGGTCGTGCTCGGCGGGCAGGCCGATGTGGAAGTCGGCGCCGAGCGGCCCGGCCACCTCCTCGGCGAAGAACGCGCCGAGGGTGCGGCCGGTGACGCGGCGGACCACCTCGCCGATCAGGAACCCCTGCGTCAACGGGTGGTAGCAGCCGACCGCGCCCGGTTCCCACCGGGCGGGCTGCGCGGCCAGCCGTGCCGTCGCGTCCTCCCAGTCGAACAGGTCGGGCACGGTGATCGGCTCGGTCCACGTCGGCAGACCGGCGGTGTAGCCGAGCACGTGCCGCACCCGCACGCCGCCCTTGCCCGCCGCGGCGAACTCCGGCCAGTACTCGGCGACCGGCGCGTCCAGGTCGATCACGCCCCGGTCGGCGAGCATCAACGCGCACAGCGCCACCATCGTCTTGGTGGTGGACCAGACGTTGACGATCGTGTCGCGCTCCCACGGCTTGGTGCGCGCCACGTCGACGTGACCGCCCCAGAGATCGACCACCGGCTCGCCGTCCACGTACACCGCGACCGACGCGCCGACGTCGACCTCGTCCAGTGACGCCGCGAAGGCGTCGCGCACCCCGCCGAACCGGTCGTCGCACGTGCCCTGGATCTCCGCCACCGCCGGAACGTAACGCCACCCGCCCGCGCCCGGCGACCGCTTTGTTGCTCTACCGAGCGGTGGTCCACCCCGACCGAGACGATCACGCTGCGCTGTTCGGCCCAACCTCCCTTCCGCGACGCGCAGGCCGTCACCAGCGCACTTATGGTCGGTCCATGAGCCACTTCGGCGATGCCTTCTCCCGCCGCCGCTTCCTCGGGGCCTCGGCCGTCGCGTGGTTGCCGGTCGCCGCCCTGTCACCGGGCGAGGTCGCGGGCGACCCGCCGCCCGCCTTCCCGGCGGGGATCGACCTGTACCGGCAGGCGTACCAGAACTGGGCCGGCGAGATCCGCACCGACGACCTGTGGACGTGCGCGCCGCGCACCCCGGCCGAGGTGGCGCTGCTCGCGAACTGGGCGCACGGCCAGGGTTTCACCTTGCGGCCACGGGGTTTCCGGCACGGCTGGGCGCCGCTCACCGTCACCGCGGACACCACCGGCGCGGACCGCGTCGTGCTGGTCGACACCACCCGGCACCTCAAGGCCATGACCGCGCTGCCGGACGCGGTGCGCGTGCAGACCGGCGCGTCGATGGACGACCTGCTGGCGTTCCTGGAGGACGCGGGCCTCGGCGTGACCAACACGCCCGCGCCGGGCGACCTGACCGTCGGCGGCGTGCTCGCGATCAACGGCCACGGCACGTCCGTCCCGGCCGTCGGCGAGACCCGGCCGCCCGGCCACACCTACGGCTCGCTGAGCAACATGATCATGTCGTTGACGGCGGTCGTCTGGGACGGCGGCGAGTACCGGTTGCGCACGTTCCAGCGCGACGAGCCCGAGTGCGCCGCGCTGCTGACCCACGTGGGCCGCGCGTTCCTGACCGAGGTCACGCTCCGCGTGGGCGCGAACCAGAACCTGCGCTGCGTCAGCCGGGTCGACATCCCCACCGGCGAGCTGTTCGCGCCGCCGGGCAGCGGCGCGACCCGCACGTTCGCGAGCTTCCTCGACCAGGCGGGCCGGGTCGAGGCGATCTGGTTCGTCTTCACCGACCACCCGTGGCTCAAGACGTGGAGCGTCGCGCCGACCAAGCCGCCGACCTCGCGCCACGTCGTCGCGCCGTACAACTACGTGTTCTCCGACAACGTGCCCAAGCCGGTCTCCGACCTCGCCGACCTGCTCATCACCGGCGCGTGGGCGCTCACCCCGACGTTCGGCCGGTTGCAGTACACGACCGCGGCCACCGGGCTGACCGCCACGCTCACCTCTGACCTGTGGGGCGCGTCGAAGAACCTGCTGCTCTACGTCAAGCCGACCACCCTGCGCGAGACCGCGAACGGCTACGCGGTGCTGACCAGCCGGGCCGAGGTCCAGCGCGTGGTCAGCGACTTCGCCGCGTTCTACGAAGCCCTCCTGCTGTCCTACAAGGCACGGGGGCTGTTCCCGGTCACCGGTCAGGTGGAGATCCGCGTCGGCGGCCTGGACGACCCGGCGCACGTGGGCGTGCCCGGGGCGCGCAAGCCCGCGCTGTCCGCCGTGCGGCCGCGAGCGGACCACCCCGAGTGGGACGTCGCGGTGTGGTTCGACGTGCTGACGTTCCCGACCGCGCCCGGCGCGGCGGCGTTCTACCGCGAGCTGGAGCAGTTCTTCTTCACCAACTACACGGGCGCGTACGCGACGACCCGCGCCGAGTGGTCCAAGGGCTGGGCCTACACGGACGAGGCGGCGTGGGCCGACCGCACGGTGCTCACCTCCACCGTGCCGGACAGCTACCGGCAGGGCCCCGACCCGAGCTGGGACGCGGCCCTGGCCACCCTCGACGCGCACGACCCGCACCGGGTGTTCAGCAACCCGTTCCTGGACGTGCTGCTGCCGTGAGCCCTTACCGGGAGACCTTGTCCAGTTCCTTGCGCACGAGGTCCAGCTGCGCGCGGGTGAGCTTCCCGGTGAAGGTCCAGGTGTGGACCACGTCCGCGGCCTTGACGACGCTCACCTGGTCGAGCCGGACCCAGTAGACGCCGATCGAGGTCTCCACCTCGACGGCGCGGGCGCGGTCCGCCGGCTTGGGCCTGGTCCGGTCGATGCGGGCGATCCTCACCGCGTCGGCACCGTCCAGGGTCAGGCCGTTGTCCAGGATGACGGACTTCCGGTGCCGGTACTTCATGATCGTGCCGACGACGTGCTTGGCTGCCATCCGATGAGCCTTCCGAGCGAAGGGAAATTCGCACCGTAGGCACTACGCGGCGTGGCGGGCGAGACCCGAACGGACCAACTCGTCACCGTTCGGACGTCAGAGGAAGTGGTCGAGCGTCAACGGCAGGTCGCGGACGCGGACGCCGGTCGCGTGGTGCGCCGCGTTCGCGATGGCGGCGGCGGTGCCGACGATGCCGATCTCGCCGACGCCCTTGGCGCCCATGGGGTTGGTGCGCGGGTCGTGCTCCTCGACCCAGTGGGCCTCCACGTGCGGCACGTCGGCGTTGGTGGCGATGTGGTACTCGGCGAGGTCGTGGTTGACCACGTGCCCGAACCGCGGGTCCGGCACGCCGCGCTCGTGCAGCGCCATGGACAGGCCCATGGTCATGCCGCCGACGAGCTGCGACCGGGCCAGCCGCGGGTTGACCACCCGGCCCACCGCGAACACGCCGAGCAGCCTGGGCACCCGGACCTCGCCGGTGTCGACGTGCACCCGCACCTCGGCGAACTGCGCGCCGAACGCGTGCATCGCGTACGTGTCGCCGGCGTCGTCCTCGGGCATCTCCGCGCCCGCCTCGGCGCCTTCGGCCGGGTCGTCGCCGAACTCCGCGCGGAACGCCTCGGCCGCCGCGACCACGGTCGAGCCCCAGGACGTGATGCCGGAGGAGCCGCCGGCCACCGACGCCTTGGGCGACGCCGTCTCGCCGATCCGCAGGTCCACGTCGGCGAAGTCGACGCCCAGCGCGTCGGCCGCGATCTGCGCCAGGGACGTCCACGTGCCGGTGCCGAGGTCGGCCGCGCCGATCCGGACCAGGTAGCGCCGCGGGCCCGTGCAGCGGATCGTGGCGGCCGAGCCCGGCGTCCGGTTCACCGGGTAGGTCGAGGCCGCGACCCCCGTGCCGATCAACCACCCCGACTCCGCACGGGCGCGCGGCGTCGGGTCGCGGTGCTCCCAGCCGAACCGCCGGGCGCCCTCGCGCAGGCAGGCGACCAGGTTGCGGCTGGAGAACGGCTTGCCCGACTCCGGTTCCACCGCCGGCTCGTTGCGGACGCGGAACTCCACCGGGTCGACGCCGCAGGCGTTCGCCAGCTCGTCCACCGCCACCTCGGGCCCGAACATGCCGGGGCACTCGCCGGGCGCGCGCATCCACGACGGCACCGGGACGTCCAACGCGGCCACCCGGTGGGTGGTGGCGCGGTTCGGCGCGGCGTACATCATCCGGCTGGGCACGGCGGTCTGCTCGACGAACTCCTTGATCCGGGAGGTCTGGGAGACGGCGTCGACCGCGATCGCGGCCAGCCGCCCGTCCGCGTCGCAACCCAGCCGGACCCGCTGGATGGTGGGCGTCCGGTAGCCGGCGAGGGAGAACAGCTGGGGGCGGGTGAGCGCTAGCTTGACCGGCGTGCCGGGCAGCTCCCGCGCGGCCATCGCGGCGACGACCGTGTGGACGTGCGGCGTGCCCTTGGACCCGAAGCCGCCGCCGACGTGCGGCGCGATCACGTGCACCCGCCCGGGTTCGAGCCCGAAGACCTCCGCCATCGCCGCACGCGTGGTGTGCACGCCCTGCGTGGACTCGTACAGGACCAGGTCGCCGTCCAGCCACAGGGCCGTGGTGGTGTGCGGCTCCATCGGGTTGTTGTGGTACTGGGCCGTGGTGTAGGTCTGGTCCAGCGTGAACGGCGAGTGGGCGAGGGCCGTCGCGACGTCGCCCGACGCGGTGTCGGTCGCCGCGCCGGTGTTCACCCGCTCCGGCGCGTACAGGTCGTCGCGGTCGGCGCTCAGCCGCACGTCGTGCCGCTGCTCGTCGATCCGGACGCGGACGAGCGCCGCCGCCTCCCGCGCGATCTCCCGGGTCCGCGCGATCACCGCCGCGACGACCTGACCGCGGAACGCCACCTCGTGCGACTGGAACGCGGCCAGCTCGGCGTCGTCCGTGGACGCCAAGCGCGGTGCGCCGTCCGGCGTCAGCACGGCCAGCACACCGTCCACGGCCCGTGCCGCGGCGACGTCCACCCCGGTCAGCACACCGCGGGCGACCTCGGCCTGCACCAGGTGCGCGTACGCGGGGTCCACCACGTGCTGGTCGCCCGCGTACCGCGCGGTGCCGGTCACCTTGGCCGGCCCGTCCACCCGACGTGGCGACCGGCCGAGCGCGCGGGTGCGCAGCAGGCCCGTCACCGTTCCTCCCGGCTCAGCTCGCGCAGCGCGGACACCACCAGGTTGCGGGTCAGCGGCACCTTGAAACCGTTGCCCGGCAACGGCGCCGCGCCCGCGAGCTCCGCGTCGACCGCCCGCCGGAACACCTCCTCGTCGGCCGGCGAGCCGAGCAGCACGTCCTCCGCCCGCCGGGCCCGCCACGGCTTGTGCGCCACACCCCCGAGCCCGATCCGCACGTCGCGCACCACGCCGTCCTCGACCCGCAGCACGGCCGCGACGGACACCAGCGCGAACGCGAACGACGCCCGGTCGCGCACCTTCCGGTACAGCGTCCGCGCGCCCGGCGGCAACGGCGGCAGGTCGACCGACGTGATCAGGTCCGACGGCGCCAGCACGGTGTCGCGGTGCGGCTCGTCGCCGGGCAGCCGGTGCAGCTCGACCAGCGGGACCACCCGCCGTCCCGCCGTGCCGAGCAGGGCCACCTGCGCGTCGAGCGCCGCCATCGCCACCGCCAGGTCCGACGGGTGCGTGGCCACGCAGTGCGCGGACGCCCCCAGGATGGCGTGGTGCCGCGTGTAGCCGCCGATCGCCGAGCACCCCGTGCCCGGCTCGCGCTTGTTGCACGGCGTGGTCGGGTCCCGGAAGTACACGCACCGGGTCCGCTGGAGCAGGTTCCCGCCGGTCGTGGCCAGGTTCCGGATCTGCCCGGACGCGCCCGACAGCAGCGCCCGCGCCAGCAGCGGGTAGTCCCGCCGGACCACCGGGTGCGCGGCCAGGTCGGCGTTGCGCACGGTCGCGCCGATCCGCAGGCCGCCGTCGGGCAGCTCGTCCACCGCGTCCAGCGGCAGCCCGCTGATGTCGACCAGGACGTCGGGCGCGGCGAGGCCGAGCTTCAGGTGGTCGACGAGGTTGGTCCCGCCGGCCAGGAACGCGACCTCGGCCCACCCGGTCGCGGCGGCGACGGCGCCCTCCGGGTCGGGCGCGCGTCGGTAGTCGAACGGCCTCACCGCGCACCGTCCCGCACCGCGTCCACGATGTTCACGTACGCGCCGCACCGGCAGAGGTTCCCGCTCATCCGCTCGCGGATCTCGTCGTCGGTCAGCTCCACCGGCCCGGTCAGGTCCTCGGTGACCGCGCTCGGGTGGCCGGCCGCCACCTCGGCCAGCACCCCGATCGCCGAGCACACCTGCCCCGGCGTGCAGAAGCCGCACTGCAGCGCGTCCCGCTCGACGAACGCCTCCTGCACCGGGTGCAGCCGCTCGCCGTCCGCGAGCCCTTCGGCCGTGGTGACCTCCGCCCCGTCGTGCGCGACCGCGAGCGTCAGGCAGGTGATCACGCGGCGGCCGTCCAGCAGCACGGTGCACGCGCCGCACTGGCCGTGGTCGCAGCCCTTCTTGGGCGCGGTCGCCCCGAGGCCGTCGCGCAACGCGTCCAGCAACGTCGTCCTGGTGTCCACGCGCAACCGCCTGCGCCGCCCGTCCACGCGCAGCCCGATCTCACCGTCCACGGCCCGGCTCCTCCGACTCGGCCTCCCCCTGGGCTTCCCCCGGGCCGCCGGGTCAATCCACCGGTTAGGGGCACGTTCGGTGCGGCCGTCCGCGGCATGGCTGGTCATAGCCGGACGGAGAGCCCTCCGATGTCTCGCCGTTGGCGACTCGGCTGGTCGTCACCGCGCGTAGTAATGTTCCGCATCCACTACGGTATGTCGAGACTTGTCTGGCTGGAGGGTTTCCGACAGCTCGGATGTCTTGTTATCGTCGCCACCACACCGCGACCGCCGCCCACGGGTGCCGACGGCGGTCGTGGAGGACGCAGGAAACGGGCACGCAGCAGTGTGGCAGCGGTCGTCGTCGCGGGTCTGGCCTTCGGCGTCGCCGACCCCGATAAGGATGAGGCGGTGGCCGGGGTGGACCAGCGGGCGCTCACGCTCTGGTACGACGAGCCCGCCGCCGACTGGGAGCGCGAGTCGTTGCCCATCGGCAGCGGCGCGCTCGGCGGCGGTGTGTTCGGCACCGTGGCGACGGAGCGGGTCCAGCTCAACGAGAAGACGTTGTGGACCGGCGGCCCCGGCTCCGCGGAGGGCTACGACTTCGGCAACTGGACCAGCCCGCGACCGGACGCGCTCGGCGGCGTCCGGGAGCTGATCGAGCGCGACCACCGGGTCTCGCCGGACACCGTCGCGGCGGCGTTGGGCCTGAGGCGGCGCGGCTTCGGCGCGTACCAGCCGTTCGGCGAGCTCGCCCTGGCGCTCACCGACCCGCCCGCCGAGGTCGCCGACTACCGGCGTGCCCTCGACCTGTCCCGCGCGGTCGCCTCGGTGTCGTACGAGGCGGACGGCGTGCGGTACACCCGGGAGTACTTCGCCTCCGCGGCCGACTGCGTGATCGTCGCCCGGCTCTCGGCCGACCGGCCCGGCCGGATCGGGTTCACCGCCTCGATCACCGCGCCGGACAACCGCTCGAAGCGGATGACGGCGAACGGCGGCCGGGCCACCTTCACCGGCGCCCTGCACGACAACGGCCTGCGCTTCGAGTCGCAGCTCCAGCTGCTCCACCGTGGGGGAACCCGCACCGACAACGCCGACGGCTCGCTCACCGTGGCCGGCGCCGACAGCGCGGTGCTGGTGTTCGCCGCGGGCACCGACTACGCCGAGGACTACCCGACCTACCGGGGCCCGGACCCGCACGACCGCGTCCGGCGGACCGTCGACGCCGCCTCGGCGAAGGGCTGGCGCCGGCTCCTCGACGCCCACCTGCGCGACTACCGCGCGCTGTTCGACCGCGTGCGCCTCGACCTCGGGCAGCAGCCGGTCGACGTCCCGACCGACGAACTCCTGCGCGGTTACCCCACCGCGCCCGCCCCGGCCCGGCGCGCGCTGGAAGCCCTCTACTTCCAGTACGGCCGCTACCTGCTGATCTCCTCGTCACGGCCCGGCTCCCTGCCCGCGAACCTGCAGGGCGTGTGGAACAACTCGGTGACGCCGCCGTGGAGCGCCGACTACCACGTGAACATCAACCTGCAGATGAACTACTGGCCCGCCGAGACCACGAACCTCGCCGAGACCACCGGGCCGCTGTTCGACTTCGTGGACGGGCTGCGCGAACCGGGCGCCGTCACGGCCCGGCAGGTGCACGGCAACCGCGGCTGGGTCGTCAACAACGAGACCAACCCATTCGGCTTCACGGGCGTGCACGACTGGGCGACCGCGTTCTGGTTCCCCGAAGCGGGCGCGTGGCTGGCGCAGCACTACTACGAGCACTACCTGTTCACCGGTGACCGCCGGTTCCTGCGTGAACGGGCGTACCCGGTGCTGAAGGGGCTCGCCCAGTTCTGGCTCGACGGGCTGGAGGTGGACCCGCGCGACGGCACGCTCGTCGTCACGCCCAGCTTCTCGCCCGAGCGCGGCGACTTCTCCGCGGGCGCGGCGATGTCGCAGCAGATCGTCCGGCAGCTGTTCGCCCACGTCGCCGCCACCGCCGACGACGTGGGCGACACCGCGTTCGGGGCCGAGGTGCGCAAGGCGCTCGACCGGCTCGACCCCGGCACGCGGATCGGCTCCTGGGGCCAGTTGCAGGAGTGGAAGCAGGACTGGGACGACCCCGCCGACACCCACCGGCACGTGTCGCACCTGTTCGCGCTGTTCCCCGGCAACGGGATCAGCCCTCTCACGACCCCGGAACTCGCCGCCGCCGCACGGACCTCGTTGACCGCGCGCGGCGACGGCGGCACCGGGTGGAGCAAGGCCTGGAAGATCAACTTCTGGGCGCGGCTCCTCGACGGCGACCACGCGCACGCGATGCTGGCCGAGCAGCTGATCGGCAGCACCACGGCGAACCTCTGGGACACCCACCCGCCGTTCCAGATCGACGGCAACCTCGGCGCCACGGCCGGGATCGCGGAAATGCTGCTGCAGAGCCAGGACGGCGTGGTGCACGTGCTGCCGGCCCTGCCGGGGGAGTGGCGCGACGGCTCCTGCACGGGCCTGCGGGCCCGCGGTGACGTCACGGTCGACGTGCGCTGGTCCGACGGCCTGGCCCGGGAGATCGCGCTGACCACCGGCCGGGACGGGCCCGTCACGGCGCGCGGCGCCCTGTTCGGCGACGGCTACCGGCTGGTGGACGCCGGCACCGGCCGCGAGGTGCCGTCACGCGCGGACGGCGACACCATCACCTTCACCGCACGCGCCGGACACCGCTACGTCGCCACGGCCCGCTGAGTCCCTACTGACCGACCCGGCCGTCGATCCGCTCGCGGAGGAGGTCGGCGTGGCCGTTGTGCCGGGCGTACTCCTCGATCAGGTGGATCAGGACCTCGCGCAACGGGATCGGGGTGCCGTCGTTGTCGCCCACGACGTCCAGGTCCGGGGCTTCGGCCACGAACCGCTCGGCGAAGGCGACCTCGGCCCGCCAGGTGGCCCACGCGTCGGCGACCACCTCGGGATCGGCCGTGGCCTCCCCGAACGCGACGGTCGCGGACGTGTAGTGCGGCGTGACGTCCTCACCGGCCATCACCCGCCGGAACCAGTACTGCTCGACCTCCGCCAGGTGCCGCACGAGCCCGAGCAACGACATGTCCGACGGCGGCACCGAACGCCGCGCCAAGCCCTCCGCGCCCAGCCCGGCGCACTTGAGCTCCAACGTCAACCGCCGGTCGCGCAGGTACCGCACGAGGGTCTGGCGCTCGCCGGCGTACGGCCCACCGGCCTCGCGCGGGTCGGCCCCGGGTTCGGCCCACATGTCCGACCAGCCGAACGCCCGCTCGGGCAGTGCCTCGCCGTCCTCGGTCATCGACCGATCCTCACCGGACCCGCGCGGGCGGCGCAATCGAATATCGGTCCCGTGCCCGGTGGCCGTGCCGCCGCGAGCCGGTGCGGGAGCCCCGGTCGTCAGACCTCGACGCGCGCCGGCCGTGCGTCCTCGCGGCCGTAGGCCAGGACCCGGGCGAGCACCTCGCGGAACCGGGCGATGTCCTCGGCCGGCGCGTCGAGGACCGCCTCGATCTCGGCGTCCTCCAGGCCCAGCGCGTCGAGCGCCGAGGGGTCGAGCGACACCCGGAGCACGTCGTCGGTCAGCACCGCCTCCCGCACGCAGCCGTACGCGGTGCCCTGGTCGGCCGTGACCAGGCAGTGGGTGTCGAGCCCGAGCGACACGTCCTGGTCGTCGGGCTCACCACCGTCGCACATGAACAGGAGGACGAAGCCGCTGCCGTCCGGACCCTCCGCGACACCGGCCTCGATGAAGTACCCGTCGGGGTCGATCTCCACGCCGACCGCGCGGGCGACGAACCGGTGGCTCATGGCGACGTTCTACCAGTGCGGTGGTCCCGGCCGCACGCCGACTCCCGGGCCAGGCGGTGGCCGAACGACCGCCGGGCCCGGGAACCGTGACGCCTCAGCCGATCCGGAAGCTCGGGTGCGGCGGCTGGTTGTAGGCGGTGTTCTGCCAGGCGACCGCGACCCGGTACTGCCGGTCCTGCATCAGCGACGGCCGCGAGATGCTCGTCGGGTCCGTGGTCGAGTAGATGCGCAGCTTCGTGTTGTCCGACGTGCGCCAGACGACCTCCTCGCGCCAGTCGCCGAGGATGTCGGCCGACAGCGCGGGCGTGGACTTGGTGCCGTTGTTGGACGACACGCCCGACCCGGTCAGCAGCCGCGTGTCACCGCCCGTGCCGTACTTGTCGATGTGGGTGCCGTCGAGCAGCTCGCGCTGCGCGTCGCCGTCCCACCAGATCACGAAGTTCGCCGACGACGGGATCCGGCCGACGCTGTTGCCCGAGGCGTTGAGCAGGTTCGACGGCGCGCCGCCGCCGGTCGCCCAGAACTCCGCGCCGGCGTTGCCCGCGTAGATGTCCGCGGCCACACCGCGACCGGGACCCTCGGCGCCGGTGTTGTTCGGCTTCGAGAAGATGATCGCGCCGGTGCGCGCGTCGTGCAGGTCGAGCCCGGTGCCGCCGCCCTCGTGGATGTCGAACACCTCCAGCCCCGCCCGGCTCGGCACGAAGTCGCTCACGTGCAGCGCGTCGCCGTGCCCGAGCCGCGTGGTGTAGAGGCCCGCGCCGTTGTCGTCCACGGTCATCGCGCCGTAGATGATCTCGTCACGGCCGTCCGCGTCGACGTCGGCGACCGACAGGTTGTGGTTGCCCTGGCCCGCCCACGCCGAGCCGTTGGTGGAGCTGTTGCTGTCGAACGTCCACCGCCGGGTCAGCTGCCCGTTGCGCCAGTCCCACGCGGAGATCACGGACCGGGTGTAGTAGCCGCGGGCCATGATGATGCTCGGCCGCGAGCCGTCCACGTACGCCGTGCCCGCGAGGAACCGGTCGACCCGGTTGCCGTAGGAATCGCCCCAACTGGCCACGTTCCCGCGCGGCGGCACGTAGTCCGCGCTGGCGAGCACCGCGCCGTCGCTGCCGCGGAACACCGACAGGAACTCCGGCCCGGCCAGGATGTAGCCCGACGAGTTGCGGTGGTCCGCGCTCGCGTTGCCGATCACCTGGCCGGTGCCCGAACGGGTGCCGTCGGCGGTCTTCATGACGACCTCGGCCCGGCCGTCCCCGTCGTAGTCGAACACCTGGAACTGCGTGTAGTGCGCGCCGGCGCGGATGTTGCGGCCCAGGTCGATCCGCCACAGCCGGGCGCCGTCGAGCCGGTAGGCGTCGATGAGGACGTTGCCCGTGTAGCCGGACTGCGAGTTGTCCTTGGCGTTGGTCGGCTCCCACTTCAGCACGATCTCGTACTGGCCGTCGCCGTCGAGGTCGCCGACGCTCGCGTCGTTCGCGGTGTAGGTGTAGTTCTCGCCCGACGGCGTCCGGCCGCCCGCCGGGATCTGCAGCGGCACGTCACGCGTGCTCGCCGCGATGCCGACGTCGCCGGACGTCGCGGTGAACCGCAGCGACTCCCCGGCGGCGGCCGCGGAGACCTGTTCGACACCGTCGACGACCGGTCGGACGACGTAGTCGGCGTCCGCCGGGGCGCCCCGGTCGACGTGGTTGGACGACCCCGAGATCGGGGCCGCGTTCACCTTCACCCCGTCGCGGTAGAGGTTGAAGGCGGTGCCCGGCGCGTCGCTCGCCAACACCCGCCAGTTGACGTAGTTGCCGGTTCCGGTGTGGACGCTGACGACACCCCGGTTCAGCCGTTCTCCCTGCCCGATCCCCGCGCCCGGCGCCGATGTCGCGGCCGGGGCGGACACCGCGGCCGACGTCGACACCGACGTCGCCACGAGCACGACCGCGGCCAGTCCGCGACCGATGGTCTTTGCGCGCACGCTACCTCCACATGTGCGATAACTCCGTTGTTATGGCGTGGAAAGGACACGCGGCGACCGAACCGGTCGACCACGTGCGGCGGCGACGATCTCACGTACGGCCGCGACTCTGCGTAGCGGCCTGGATGGGGACCGTACACACGCGACCGGGGTGCGCGCAACGGTCTGAAACGTATCAGCAGGCCGTGCGCTCTTCCGGGTCGTAGTCGCGAGGCGGACTCGGGCAGCCGTGTCTTGACGCGTTTTCACGGCCTGGCTAGCGTGGTCGGCAGCGACTGAAACGGTTCATGACCAGCGCCGTCGAACGGGGTCTAGCCGCCGGTGGTCGCCGCGTCGGCGTGCTTGCGGGCGGGCTTCGGGAGCATGACGCCGAAGACGACGCCCAGCAGGGTCAGGCCCGCGGCGACGGCGATGGCCGCCCGGAAGCCGTCGGTGAACGACGCCGCCGAGGCGTAGGTGCCCGAGGCGCTGAAGACGGCGGCCAGGATGGCGACGCCGAACGCCGCGCCCAGTTGCCTCATGGTGCTGAACGCGCCGGACGCCTTGCCGACGTCACCGGACGCGCCGGCGCCGACGACCGCCTTGGTCACCGCCGGGACGGCCAGGGCGTAGCCGGTGCCGATCAGCGTCATGGGGCCGACCAGGGACAGGTACGGCGAACCGCCGGTCGACACGAGCGCCAGCCACGCCAAGCCGAGCGACTGCGCGATCAGCCCGGCCAGGACGAGCGGGCGTTCGCCGAGCCGGTCGGCGAGAGCGCCGGCGCGCGGCGCCACCAGGAACGGACCGAGGCCCCACGGGAGCAGGCGCAACCCCGCCTCCAGCGGGTCGTGGCCGAGCCCGACTTGGAGGTGCTGGGCGAGCAGGAAGATCGCGCCGGTCAGCGAGCCGTTGAGGAGGAAGATGACGACGTTGCCCGCGGCGAACGCGCGCGACCGGAAGAGGCGCACGGGCAGCATCGGTGTGGCCGCACGGGTCTGCCACCGTACGAAGAGCCCGGCGACGACCACGCCGACCACCATCGCGCCGACCACCTCGACGCTGCCCCAGCCCGCGGCCTGTGCCCGAACCAGGCCCCAGACCAGGCCCACCGCGGCGACGCTGAACAGCAGCAGGCCGGGCAGGTCGAGCGCGACGCGCGCGCCGAAGCTCTCCGGCACGCGGGTCAGCACCAGGGGGATGGCCACGAGGCCGAGCGGCACGTTGAGCCAGAAGATCCACTCCCAGTCCAGGCTGCGGGTGAGCACGCCGCCGATGAGCGGGCCGAGCAGCGCGGCCAGGCCCGTGACGCCGCCGTAGACGCCGAGCGCCCACCCCCGGCGCCGCGGCGGGAAGGTCGCGTTGAGCAGGCCGAGCGCGAGCGGCATGACGACGGCCGCGCCGACGCCTTGGACGGTGCGCGCGGCGATCAGCGCCCCGGCGGACGGCGCGAGCGCGCAGGCGACCGAGGCCAGCGAGAACAACCCGAGCCCGCCCGCGAACAGCCGCCGGCGGCCGAACCGGTCGCCGAGCGCCGCGCCGGTCATCAGCAGGACGGCGAAGCTCAGCGTGTAGGCGTTGACGGTCCACTCCAGGTCCGCCATGGACGCGCCCAGGTCACGCCGGATCGCGGTGAGCGCGGTGGTGACGACCAGCAGGTCGAGCACCACCATGAAGGAGCCGACGGAGGCCAGCGCCAGCACCCACCGCTGCCCCGACCGCACGGCCCGGTCCTCCGTCACGGGCGGCTCCTGTCGGACGGCGCGGTGCTCCGGCACCGAGCATGCCGACCGGTCGCCCGGAAGTCTTCTTCACCGGTGCGGTCCTCGTGCGGCCTTCGGTCATCCGCGGGGCCCGCGCGCGGGCGGTGGACGAGCCGTTCGCGTTCCACCGCACCGCCGCCTGGCCGGGCTCGGCCAGGCGGCGTAACCGAGCG
>NZ_JBEOVG010000085.1:0-40157 GCF_040295345.1 Actinosynnema sp. NPDC002837 | reverse complement strand
GTGTGTCTCACACCCGTGTCCCCCACCTACCCCGGCCCCCCCCGCCCCGCCGCGGGGGGGGGGGCGGCCGTCCCCCCCGGGGGGGGGCCGCACCCGGCGCGGGCCGGCCCCCGGCCCCGAGGGCGATCACCCGTTCTTTTCCTTGTAGCGCTTGTGCGCGCCGTTGACCAGCTCGACGAGGTCGTTCGAGCCCTTGGCCTCCAACTCCTTGACGTAGGCGTCCCACGTGGAGAGGTCGCGCTGGCCGAGGATGAACTGCAGCGTCGACTGCGTGACGAAGTCCTTGAGCGGGCTCTCCAGCAGTGCGGCGCGCTCGCGCTCGTCCTCGTTCAGCGGCGCGGGCGGCGGCAGCGCCTCGACCTTCTTGTCGGCCATCGTCTTCTGGAAGGCGACCTCCTCCTCGGTGAACATCGACTGCAGCAGCTCGGTGGAGCCGCCGTAGTAGAAGACACCGCCCTGGAAGCCGAAGTCGCGCTGGAGGTTCTTCGGCGCGCCGACGTTCATGCCGCCGAACGCCACCTCGGGCTTGAGCGTCCGCTTGCCGGAGGCGTCCTTGTCGTAGGTCGTGCCGTTCACGCCCCACTTGGTGAACTCCAGCGCCTCGTCGGAGTACCAGAGCCAGTCGATGAACTGCATCGTCGCCACGAACTTGTCGCTCTCGACCGCCTTCGCCGACACCATCAGGCCGTTCTCCAGGCGCGTGCCGCGGATGACGTTGCCCTTGGGCCCGGCGGGCAGCGGGATCTTCGCCACGGTCGCGCCGGGGATCTTGGAGACGTTCGGCCGGTAGTCGTTGATGATGTTCTGCGCGTTGCTGCTGATCGCGAACGACTTGCCGCTGGCGAACTTCTGGATCGCCGCGTCGTCCTTCTGCGTGAAGCTCTCCGGGTCCATCAGACCTTCGGCGACGAGCTTGTGGAAGAACTCGATCAGCTGCTTGTACTCCGGGGTCGCGCCGGTCAGCTCGTACTTCTGCGCGGACTCGTTCCAGATCGTGTTCTTGACGTAGCCCCAACCGGCCTGCGTGCCGAAGGTCTGGCCGGCGTAGTTGAGGATCGACTTGGCCTCGAAGCGGTCCGACAGCGGGTAGCTGTCCGGGTTCGCGGCCTTGATCGCCTTGAGGACGGTGTAGACCTCGTCCCAGTCCTTCGGCGCCTGCAGGTTCAGCCGCTTGAGCTCGTCGGTGCGGAACGCCAGCGTGTAGTCCTGCCACACCTTCTCGTGCATGCCGGGCAGCAGGTAGAACTTGCCGTCCTCCTGGCGCAGCGTGTTCAGCTCAGGCTGGAGCTTCCACCTCTCGACCTTGTCCTTGAAGTGCGGCATCAGGTCGATGTAGTCGCTCACCGGGAGGATCGCGCCGGAGGAGACGAACTGCTCCTCCTGACCCGGGTAGGTCTTGGAGATGATCGTCGGGGCGTCACCCGAGCTGATCAGCAGACCGCGCTTCTGGTCGTAGTCGCTGTAGGGCACGACCGTCGGCTTGATCGTGACGTTGGTCCGCTGGGTGATCTCCTTCCACAGCAGCCAGTCGTCCTTGATCGGGTAGTGCGACTGGTCGAGGTAGAGCAGGCTCACGTCGACCGGCTCGGTGGCCTTGAACTGCGCGCCTGCCTTGTAGTCGGCCATTGACGCGGTCTTCTTGCCGTCGAGGTTGACGCCACCGCCCGCGTCCCCGCCCTCCTCGCTGCACGCGGCCATGCTGATCACGAGGCTGCCGGCGACGGCAGTCAGAAGCGTTCGCTTCCATTTGGTTCGCATCGTGCTGTCTCCTCAGGTGGTTGACGCCGTCGTCAACTGGAGCGGATGCGCTACTGCTTGACCGCGCCGAGCATCACGCCCGACACGAAATAGCGCTGGATGAAGGGGTAAACGGCGACGATGGGCAGCACGGTCAGCACCATCGTCACGGCCTTGATGTTCGCGGAGATGGCCACCGCGTTGGTCTCGACCGCGCCGACCGACGTCGCCGAGGTGGCGCCGGCGATCATGTTCCGCAGGTACACCGTGACCGGGAACAGCTCCGAGCGGTCGAGGTAGAGGAAGGCCTGGAACCACGAGTTCCAGTTCGCCACCGCGTAGAAGAGGATCATCGTGGCGAGCACGGCCTTCGACAGCGGCAGCACGATCCGCAGCAGGATGCCGTAGGTGTTCAGGCCGTCGATCGCGGCGGCCTCCTCCAGTTCCGTCGGCAGGCTCTCGAAGAACGCCTTCATCACCAGCAGGTTGAACACGCTGATCGCGTTGGGCAGCACGATCGCCCAGATCGTGTTGGTCATCCCGAGCCCGTTGACCAGCACGTAGTTCGGGATCAGGCCGCCGTTGAAGAACATCGTGAACACCGCGATGCCGACCAGCAGGCCACGGCCCTTGAGCCGGTGCTTCGACAGCACGTAGGCGTAGATCGTGGTGAGCACGATCGAGATCGCGGTGGCCGTCACGGTGTAGACGACGGTGTTGAGGTAGCTGTTCCAGAAAGCCGGGTCGGACGCGACGAGCTTGTAGGTGTCGAGGTTGAAACCGCGCGGCACCAGGTTGACCTGGCCGGTGCGGATGTAGACCTCGCTGCTGAACGACTGCGCCACGATGTTGACGAACGGGTACAGCGTCACCGCGACCACGCCGAGCAGCAGCACGACGTTGACGACGCGGAAGACCCGGTAGCCGGGCGAGTCGTCCAGCGAGGTGCGGCGGGGCCCGGAGGGCTTGTCCAGCCGGTCGGCCAGGCGCGTCGGGTCGGTGGTCACCACAGGCTCGTCCCCACTGCTCGGCGCGAGATCGCGTTGGCGGACAGGATCAGCGTCAGGCCGATGATCGACTCGAACAGGCCGATCGCGGCGGCGTAGCTGAAGTTGTTGGACACCAGGCCGACCCGGTAGAGGTAGGTCGACACGACGTCCGCGGTGGGATAGGTCAGCGGGTTGTACAGCAGCAGGACCTTCTCGAACCCGACCGCCATGAACGTGCCGATGTTGAGGATCAGCAGCGTGATCATCGTGGGCCGGATGCCGGGCAGCGTCACGTGCCAGGTCTGCTGCCAGCGGTTGGCGCCGTCGATCCGGGCCGCCTCGTAGAGCTGCGAGTCGATCGTGGTCAGCGCGGCCAGGTAGAGGATCGTGCCCCAGCCGACGGTCTGCCAGACCTCCGAGGAGATGTAGATCGTGCGGAACCAGCTCGGGTCCTGGATGAAGGAGACCGCGTCGCCGCCGAACGCGCGGACGATCTGGTTGACCGTGCCCTCCAAGGACACCAGCTGCATGACCATGCCGGCCACGATCACGATCGACAGGAAGTGCGGCAGGTAGGACACCGTCTGCACGAACCGCTTGAAGTACCGCGAGCGGACCTCGTTGAGCAGCAGCGCCAGCACGATCGGCAGCGGGAACGCGAACAGCAGCGACAGCGCGCCGAGCACCATCGTGTTGCCGAAGACCTCCCAGAAGTTCGGGTCGTTGATGAACATCTTGACGTAGCGCAGGCCGACCCACGTCTCGCCGTAGATGCTGCCGCCCGGCACGAACTTGCGGAACGCGATCACGTTGCCGAGCATCGGCGCGTAGCGGAAGACCAGGAAGAACAGCAGCGGGACGATGACGAGCGTGTAGAGCTGCCAGTCCCGCTTCCAGGCCTTGCGCCACGTGGTCTTGTACCGGGACGTCCTGGGCGGTTTGGGGGGCTTCTTCGGCATCGCCTCGGCCGCCGGTTCGCTGATCTGGGTGGTCAAGCTCGTTCCACCTCCTCGTGGGTGACCGACACGGCGGTGAGCCAACACCGGGTGTGGTCGACTTCGCGCAGCGGGCCGACGAGCCTGAGGTCCACCGCTTCGTGCACGTCCGCGCTCGACCGGGACACGCGCAGCTGCACCGCGCCCGGTTCCACCACGCGCCTGCCGTCCCGGCCGGTGAACGACGTGACGTCGGCCGGCACGCGGAACGTGACGCGTGCCGACGCGCCACCGTCCAGCTCCACCCGCGCGTAGCCGATGAGCCGCACGACCGGGCGGGTCACCTGCGCGACGGGGTCGTGCAGGTACAGCTGCACCACGTCCGCGCCGGAACGCGTGCCGGGGTTGCGCACGTCCAGCTCGACCTCGACCTCGCCGTCGGTGGTCCACGGCCCGTCGCCGGGCACCAGGCGCACGGGCGACCAGGTGAACGCGTCGTAGCCGAGGCCGTGGCCGAACGGGAAGGCGTGCGTCGGGTCGACGTTGGACACCTCGGTGCGCCGGCCGAGCGGCGCCGACAGGTAGGTGCCGGGCTGGCCGGACGGGTCGTTCGGGATGCCGACGGGCAGCCGGCCGGACGGCGCGACCACGCCGGTCAGCACGTCCGCGAGCGCCCGCCCGCCGAGCTGCCCGGGGAAGAAGGCCTGCACGACCGCCGCCGCGCCCTCGGCCAGGTCGCCGATCGCGTACGGCCGTCCGGTGATCAGCAGCAGCACGACCGGCGTGCCGGTGGCGAGGACGGCGCGGACCAGGTCCGTCTGCGCGCCGGGCAGCCTCAGGTCGGTCGCGTCGCACCCCTCGCCCGACGTGCCGCGCCCGAACAGGCCCGCCCGGTCGCCGACGGCGACCACGCACACGTCCGCGTCCCGCGCCGCGGCCACCGCGGCCGCGATGTCGTCGGCGTCGGGCTCGGCGGAGACCTCGCAGCCCTTCGCGTGGGCGATCTCGCCGCCCAGCGCGTCGCGCAGCGAGGAGAGCACGGTCGGGATCTCCAGGCCGAGCCCGGCGTCCGGGTGGTGCACGCCGATGTGCGCGGGGAACGAGTAGCAGCCGAGCATCGCCATCGGGTCGTCGGCCAGCGGGCCGACCACCGCGAGCCGGACGTCCGGCCGCAGCGGCAGGACGCCGTCGTTGGCCAGCAGCACCACGGACTCGCGGGCCAGGCGGAGCGCGACGTCCTGCGCCTCGGGGGAGTCGAGCCGCAGGTCGTCGACGTGCTCCGGCAGCGGCGACCAGTCCGGGTCGAGCAGGCCGAGCTCGACCTTCTGGCGCAGCACCCGGCGCAACGCCCGGTCCACCAGGGCCTCGTCCACGTCGCCGCGCTCGACCGCCTCGCGCAACGGCGTGCCGTAGCAGCGCACGGTCGGCAGCTCGACGTCCACCCCGGCGGCGAGGGCCAGCGCGGCGGCGTGCGCCTCGTCCTCGGCCACGCCGTGCAGGGTCTGCAGGAACTTGATCGCGAAGTAGTCGGCGACCACCGTGCCGTCGAAGCCCCAGGTGTCGCGCAGCAGCGTGGTGAGCAGTCCGGCGTCGGCCGCGGACGGCAGGCCGTCGATCTCGGTGTAGGACTGCATGACCGACCGCACGCCGCCGTCGCGCACGGCCATCTCGAACGGCGGCAGGACCACGTCGGCGAACTCGCGCGGGCCGATGGCCACGGGCGCGAGGTTGCGCCCGGCGCGGGAGGCGGAGTAGCCGGCGAAGTGCTTGAGCGTGGCCACGATCCCCGACTGTTCCAGGCCGCGCACGTACGCCGTGGCGACCGTGCCCACGAGGTACGGGTCCTCGCCGATGGTCTCTTCGGTGCGGCCCCAGCGGTAGTCGCGGGTGACGTCCAGGACCGGCGCCAACCCCTGGTGCACGCCGGCCGCGCGCATCGAGGCGCCGATCAGGCCGGACATCTCGGCCACCAGGTCGGGGTCGAACGACGCGCCCCAGGCCGGCGGCGCGGGGTAGGCGGTCGCCTGCCAGGCGGCGAAGCCGGTGAGGCACTCCTCGTGCACCAGCGCCGGGATGCCGAACCGGTTGGCCTCGGCCACCTGCCGCTGCGACGCGGCCAGCGAGCGGGCGCCCGCCACCGGGTCGACCGGCCGGGTGCCGAACGGGCGGGTGAGCTGGCCGAGGCCGTGCGCGATGACGTCCGCCCAGACCACCGGCTCGCTGGTCATGTCGTGCTGGTGCGGTGCGACGCCGGCGCCGGAGGGGTCCGCGCCGACCCAGACGCCGACGAGCTGGGCCAGCTTCTCGTCGAGCGTCATCGCGTCGACCAGCGCGTCCACCCGTTCGGCGACCGGCCGGGAGGTGTCCCGCCACGTCGCGCTCGGCCGGTCGGCGGCAGTCGGGACGACGTCGCCTGCCGGCGTCGTCGCGACTTCCGTCGTCCTGTTCATCATCGACCAGGTACCCCCGCTCACGTCTTCGTGAAGACCGAAACTATCGATGTACTTTCCGACACGCCGATCTGGTGGGGAGACCGTAGGAGGATCTACTCAAGACGTCAACAGTCCGTGTCCTTCCTGTGTCTTCGCAGTTCACAGGTATGAACAGGGGCGAAAATCCGCCGGTTTACTGGACCGATCACGTCAAAGATGTACGCCGATAGCTGTCATGCTGGTGATCGGAAGGTCGAACCTTTACGCTCGGCCGTCGAAACTTTAGATCCGGTGCGGTGCGCGGACCGCGACGCGGACAGGGGGCAGCATGAGTTCGTCGACCGAGCGGGAGGCCGCCGGCGCCGTGCCGGAGAAGACGGTGAAGGGCGCGGCGTCGATCTCGTCCATCGCGGCCGAGGCGGGGGTGTCCATCCCGACCGTCTCGAAGGTCCTCAACGGACGGCCCGACGTCGCACCGGACACGCGTGCCCGCGTGGAGAGCATCATCGAACAGCACCGGTACCGACGACGACGAGCGCGCCAGTCGTCCCGGCCCGCGCTCATCGACCTGGTGTTCCACGAGATGCACTCGGCGTGGTCGACCGAGATCATCCGCGGCGTGGAGCTGGCCGCGGCGAACGAGCGCGCCGCCGTGGTGCTGTCCGAGCTCGGCGGCGAGCACCGGCCGCGCCGCGAGTGGTTCGACGACCTGCTGGCCCGCCGTCCGCTCGGCGTGATCCTGGTGCTGGCGGGGCTGGACGACGAGCAGCGCCGCCAGCTCGCCACGCGCAACATCCCGTTCGTGTTCGTGGACACCGCGGGCGAGCCGCCGCCCGGTGTGCCGACGGTGGGTTCGGCGAACTGGGCGGGCGGCCTGGCCGCGACCCGGCACCTGCTCGGGCTCGGCCACCGCCGGATCGCGGTCATCTCGGGGCCGACGACCATGCTGTGCAGCCGGGCCCGGGTCGACGGGTACCGCAGCGCGCTGGAGGACGCGGACGTCGTCGTGGACCCGGATTTCGTGCGGTACGGCGACTTCTACGTCCAGGGCGGGTACGGGCACGGCATGGAGCTGCTGAGCAGGCCCGACCCGCCGACCGCGATCTTCGCGGGCTCCGACTTCCAGGCGCTGGGCGTGATGCGGGCGGCGCGGGAGCTCGGGCTGTCGGTGCCGGACGACCTGTCGATCGTCGGCTACGACGACCTCTCGGTGACCGAGTGGATAGGGCCTCCGCTGACCACCGTGCGGCAGCCGTTGCGCGAGATGGCGACCACGGCCGCGCACATGGTGTTCAGCCTGGCGCGCGGCGAGCGCCCGCCGAACGAGCGCATAGACCTCGCCACGGAACTCGTGGTGCGGGAGAGCACCTGCCCGCCGCGGGCCCGCTGACCACCGACGTCGGCCGGCCGGCGTTCGCGGCCGGCCGTGAAGGCGAGCGGACCGCGTCCGCCGTCACCCGGTGCCGGACCGGCCCGCGCCGTCCGGCGCCTCGGCCTGCCCGTCCGCTTGGCCGAGGGTCTCCAGCAGCCGCGCCCGGGCCGCCTCCAGCCGGGCGGCGTAGTCCGGTGCGAAGACCTCGACCAGCGAGGTCTCCAACGTCCCGGCGATCCGGTGCAGCGGCGACCAGACCGCGCGGTCCTGGTTCACCAACCCGTCGAACGCCGCCGTGCCCATCATCGTGTCCAGCCAGTCCGACAAGACCAGCGCCTCGTCACGGCTCAGCCTGATCGTGAACTCGTCCTCCGTCACCGCACGGACGTTATCCCGGATCGAGGCGACATCCGTGCTCGGAGCGGTCAGCGCAGTGGCGTGTGCGCCGGGTCGACCCGTTCGCCGTCGCGGACGGGTCCCGGCGGCGTGCCGTCGCCGAAGGGCCGCCCGCCGAGCGCTTCGCGGCCGTGCGGCGTGACCCAGCCGGACAGGTCCGGCCCGGCGGGCACGATCCCGCTCGGGTTGATGTCCTTGTGCACGACGTAGTAGTGCTGCTTGATCTGGGCGAAGTCGATCGTGTCGCCGAAGCCGGGCGTCTGGAACAGGTCGCGGGCGTAGGCCCACAGCACCGGCATCTCGGCCAGCTTGTTCCGGTTGCACTTGAAGTGGCCGTGGTAGACGGGGTCGAAGCGCGCCAGCGTGGTGAACAGGCGGACGTCGGCTTCGGTGATCGTGTCGCCGACGAGGTAGCGCCGGTCGCGCAGCCGGTCCTCCAGCCAGTCCAGGGCGTTCCACAGGCGGGTGTAGGCCTCGTCGTAGGCCTCCTGGGTGCCCGCGAACCCGCACCGGTAGACGCCGTTGTTGACCTCGGTGAAGACGCGCTCGTTGACCGCTTCGATCTCGTCGCGGTGGCGCTGGGGCAGCAGGTCCGGCGCGCCGTCGCGGTGGTGCTCGCGCCACTCGGTGGACAGGTCGAGCGTGATCTGCGGGAAGTCGTTGGTCACCACCGCGCCGGTCGTCGTGTCGACGATGGCCGGCACCGTGATCCCGCGCGGGTATTCGGGGTCCCGCTTGAAGTACGCCTCCTGCAACCGCTCGATCCCCAGCACGGGATCCCGCCCACCGGGATCGAGGTCGAACGTCCACGACCGCTCGTCGTGCGTGGGCCCGGGCGTCCCCAGTGAGAGCGCGTCCTCCAACCCCAACAACCGCCGCACGATGATCGACCGGTTCGCCCAGGGACAAGCCCGAGCCGCCACCAACCGGTAGCGCCCACCGACGACCGGAAACCCGTCCCGCCCGTCCGCCGTGATCCGGGTCGTGATGTACCGCGTGTCGCGGGTGTACTCCTTTCCCTTGACGGAGTACGTCCCACCTCGCCGGTGCTCGGGATTCCCGCCGGTCGCCGAAGTATCGCTCACCTTCCCGAGCCTACGTCCCCACCGCGCCCCCGTCTTGTCACGCGGGGTGGACCGTGAGGCTGGTCAGGGAGGCTTGGTCAGGATGCCAGTCGGCGGTCGCCACGGCGACGTACCTGGCCGTGGTGTCGAACGTCAGGTGGGCGCGGTGGTGGCGGGGGATCGGGGTCGGTTCGCCGTACGTACGGCCGTCGGTGCTCGTGGAGATGGTGCAGGCGGGGACTTGGCCGGCGGTCCAGGTCAGGTCGACGCCGGTGATCGGGTGGAGCGCACCGAGGTCGACCACCATCCGGCCCGCCGGTCCCGGTGTCCAGGCCGTGTCCGGGTCGTCGTCCACGGCGGCGGACGGGTCCGACATGCCCGGTGGCAGGGGAGAGGTGGGGTAGGTGGTCCGGCCCAGCGCGAGGTCGGTGAGGGGGTAAGGGCGGGCGTGCGGGATGGTCACGTCACGCCGCACGCGTGGGGGCAGGGTGATCGGGACGCGGTGGCCCTCGGCGGACACCAGGGTCAGCCGGGCGACCCGGCCGGAGCCGGTCAGGGTGAGCTGGGCGCCGTTGTGCACGACCGCCGTCACGCCGATCGGCACGTCGCCTTCCAGGGTGAACCGGGGCGGCTCGACGCGGGCTGTCGCGGGGGCCAGGTGCAGGTCGTAGTCGGTGCCCGTCGCGGTCACGACCTGGTGGCCGACGTAGAGGCGCAGCGCGCCGAGGTTCTGGCGGAGGGACACCTTGCCGGCGGCTGGCGCGTCGGAGAGGTTGAACAGGCTCAGGTAGCCGTCGGCCGCACTGGCGCGGACGGTGGCGGGGGAGCAGACCGGTGCACCCGCCGCGGCCGCCGCGGGCAGGTCGGGCGGTCGGACGTAGCCCTCGACCACCATGCCGGCGGCCGGCCCGTCGGACAGCACCACGGTGTCACCGGTGACCGTGATCGGGTTCGGCGACCCGTGCACGACGAAACCCGCGCGCCCGTCCACGTCCAGCCAGCCGCCCGTGCTGCGCAGGTCCGGCCTCGGGTACTCCGCCACCGTCGACCACGTCACGCCGTCCGCTGACGCCTCCACCCGGTACGCCCGCCCGGCCGCCGCCTCCCAGTACAGCCGCACCCGGTCCACCGCCACCTGGCCGCCGAGGTCCACCGCGAGCCGGCTGTCGGCCCGACCCCGCTCCGCCCGCGACACCGCCCACCGCGTGGTGTGGCTGCCGTCCGTGGCCGACCCGGGCTCACGGCCGGTGTCCCAGGACGATGCCGTCGTGGCCCGGCCGCGCGCCAGGTCCGGCCCCTCCCCGGCCCGCACCTCCAGCGTGAACAGCGAGTACCCGTAGGTCGGATGGGGCGAGACGCCGACCACGCGCACGTGCCGCGCGGTCACCGGGCCGAACACCAGGTCGTCCACCCGCGCGACACCGGCGACGCGGGAATCCGCGGACGCCACGGTGACGACACCCTCGGCCGCCCGGTACGTGCGCGAACCGTCGAGCCCCGGCACGCCCGGCATGGTCAGGTTGTGCACGTCCACCCGACCCTCGCCGGCCGCCAGGCCCGACGTCGCGTAGACGACCGTGCCGGTGGGCAGGGTCGCGGCGCCGACGTGACCACCGGCGAACGCCAGCAGGCTCGCCGTGCCGTCGAACCCGTCGCGAACCCGTTGGTACACCACGACCGAACGCCCGCGGACGGCCGACGACGTCGACGGCACGAGCATGGGCGTGTCGCCGCTGACCACGAACAGCCAGTCGTCGTGCCCCGGCTGCCAGGCGACCTTGACGTACCCGGCCTTGGTGACCGTCCCAGCCCACGCGCGGGCCGCCTGGTGCGCCACCAGACCGGGCCCGACGCCGTAGTCCGCGACGCCGGCCGCCGCGGCGAAGAACTCCTCCTCCGACACCGGCTCCACCACCGGCCCGGTGCGACCGCGCCACTCGTGCAGCAGGTAGCTGATCGCCAGCTCCGCCCGCGCCTCCGGCTCGTACTTCGCCTCACCGGAGAACTTCGCCAGCCGGTGCACCGGCGGGTAGGCCTGGTACGCGACCAGCCGTGACGCCAGCGCCGCCTCCGCGCGGGCCGCCAGCCGGTCGCCCAGCACCTGCGAGCGGAACGCCAGCGGGATCACGTCACGGCCGTAGAGGTGTTCCCGGTCGTCGACCATCGGCATCAGCGGCTCGCCCGCGTCGCTCATCGTGGCCAGGATCGTGCGCCACAGCCGCTCGCCGTTGGGCTGCGCGGTCAGCACCTCCGGCAGCGGCGTGCCGGCCAGCAGGAAGTGCACCGCGTTGCGGCCGGACGTGCGCCACAGCTCTTCCTGGTAGTGCGGCCCGTACGAGCCGTGGTTCTCCACGATGAACGTGTCGTGCGCGTTCGCGGCGGTGTTCGCCGAGACCGGCACGCCGTCCACCACCGACGGGTTGGCCAGGTCGGCGGCCGGCAACCCGGCCTCGTTGCGGCTCCACCGGCCGAACGCATCACGCCACGCGCCGGCGCCCGGGTCGTCGGCCGCCCACGCGAGCCCCGGTGCGAGGGCCTGCGTGTAGACGCCCATCTCCTCGAGCTTCGTGTCACCCCGGTACCCGCCGGTGAGCCCGTTGGGCGTCCACCCGCCCGAACGCGGGTCGTTCCCCGTGCCGAGCGCGGCCGTGTACGCCGCCTGACCACGCGCGATCACGTCGACGGCGGCACGCGTCGCCGGGTCGAGGCCGGCCCACAGCAGGCGTGCGGCGAGCACGAAGTAGGACTGGAACGTGGTGTCCCAGAACAACGTCTTGCCCCACTCCGCGCCGCCCGCCAGCACGTTGCTCGCAGCGAAGTGCCGGATCGTGTCCACGGTGTGCGCGTGCAGCACCGACTTCGCCACGCCGGTGAGCTCGGCGTCGTAGTCGCCCCTGGTCAGCAGGACCGCGTTGCCCAGCACGACGGCGAACCCGAAGTCCGTCCGCCGGTACCGGCCCGCCACCGGGTCGTACTGCTGCTCGGCCCACCTCGTGTGGCGCGACAACACCTCGTAGTACACCCGCGCCACCGAATCGACCTCGACCGGGGACTCGGCGAACGCGAGCCGGGGCGCCAGCGTCAACGCGCCGCCGACACCCACCGCCCGCAGCAACTGGCGACGGTTGATCCTCATGCCCGCAATCCCTCTCACGCGCAGGCCAACCGGGCGTCGGCCCAGTCGGCGTGGTCGAAGTTGCGGCCGTCGCCGCCGTCGGTCACGCGGAGTTCGAGCATCCGGACACCGGCGGTGTCCACCGTGATCGGCCGGCCCGGGTCCCCGCCGCGCAGCACGCCGCTGTCGTGCAGCAGCCGGTCGTCGCCGAAGACCTGGAACACCACCGAGCCCGGCGACGTGGTCTCGTCGTCCAGGCCGATCACGGCGGTCAGCGTCCGGCACCCGCCGCCCAGGTAGACCGACAGCGCGGACGGCGCGTGCACGCCGACGCCCTTGCCGTACACGACGCCGCCGATGGTCAACGGGTTGCCGTCACCACCGGCGTTCTCGCCGTTGGACCGGTCCCGCTCGACCGGGCCCCAGCCGTTGCCCTCGCTCATGAACGGCAGGTCGCTCACGTACGGCTCGCCGGTCGGCACGGGCGGCGGCACGAACGCGCGCACCGCCCGCTCCACGTGCACCCGGGCGTGCCCCGGCGCGCGGAACTCCGCGAACACCGGCACGTCCACCGCGCCCACCGGGCTGTCGTCACCCACCCGCACCGTCCACCGACCGGTCAGCGCCTCGCCCGGCCGCAGGGCGCGTCGCTCGACCGGCGCGCCGGTCACGGTCCAGCCCTCGGGCGCCGCCGCCGTCAGCACGACGTCCTCGATCGCGGCCTCGGCCGTGAAGGTGCCCGTGACCTCGAACGTCGACCCCTTCACCGCGTCCACGACCTCGGAAGGAGTGACCGCGAGCGTGGTGGCGGGCACCGGCACGACCGGCCGGTCGCACGTCAGCATCCCCGGCAGGTACGGGCAGATCACCGCCGCGAACCCGCCGTTGCGCGGCACCGCGACCTCCAGCGCCGCGGACGACCGCGCGATCCGGGCGTCCCGCCGCACGTCACCGCGGCCCTCGCCGTCCCGCACCACCTCGACCAGCCACTGCCCGCCGCCCAGGAACCCCAGTGACGCCCGCAGCGTGCGCGGGTCACCGGCCGCCACCGCGCCGACGAACCAGCGGTCGCCGGACCGCCGCGCCACCACCGCGTGATCGGACGGGTCGCCGCCCAGCACGCGGGTCTCGTCCCACACCGTCGGCACCTGGCTCAGGTACCGCAACGCCTCCGGGAACCGCTCGTAGGCCTCCGGCTTGTCGGCGAAGTGCGTCCACCCCGACTCGTACAGCACCGGCAGCGCGACCTCGTGGGCGACCGACGCCTCCTTCGTGCCGACCTCCAGCGACACCGGCGTGTAGTCCATCGACCCGACCGCGTTCCGGGTGAAGAACTGCACCGGGTTGTTCGCCGCCGGCGGGAAGTTCTCCGCGCCGCGCACGGCCTCCATCGTCATCACGTGCGGCCACGTCCGGGCCAGGCCGTGCGGGATGGTCGAGCCGTGGAAGTTCACCATCAGGCGCAGCTCGGCGGTCTTCGCCAGCACCGCGTCGTACCACTGGTAGCGGGCCCGGGAGTCGGACTCCATGAAGTCGAGCTTCACGCCGCGCACACCCCACTGGCGCACCCTGGGCAGCACGGTGTCGCGCTCGGCCTCCGTGTCCAGCGCGGTCCAGTGGAACCACAGCAGCACCTCGACGCCCTTGGCGCGGGCGTACCGGACCAGCTCCGGCACCCACGCGTCGCGCCACCCCTCGTCCACCAGCACGTACTCCCAGCCGTGGCGGGCGGCGAAGTCCACGTACCGCTTCTGCCGCTCGAAGTCGCCGGGGCTTCCGTGCTCGCTCAGCCACGACCACGCGACCTTGCCCGGCCGCACCCACGACGTGTCGGTGAACCTGGCGGGCGAGGCGAGGTCGTCCACCAGGGTCGACTCGCCGACGGTCGCGAGGGAGCCCACGATCGCGGTGCGCCAAGGCGTGCGCGAGACGTCCGCGACCTGCTCGTCCGCGAGCACGACCCGGTAGTCGGGCGACCCGGCGGCGTGCCGCAACCGGCTGCCCGGGTACCGGCCGTCCACATCGGACTCGGTGAGCAGCGCGTAGTCGTCGCCCACCCGGAACAGCGAGGGGTAGCCGTACTCGCCCTCCGCCGCGCCGGCGGCCGTCGTGCGCACGCGGTTGGCCTCGTACCAGGCGTTGTAGGGCAGCAGCCAGGCCGGGGCGTCCGCCGGCAGCCGGAACGACGACGCCTCGCCGGTCACCGTGACGGTGTCCGGCACGACGTACCGGTAGGCCACGCCGTCCGCCGCGACCCGCACCACCAGGTCCAGCCGCGCCCCGCCGGCGCCCGCGAAAGTCAGCACGGTCTCGGTCATCCGGGTCTGCCGCTGCAGCCGCTTGCCGGTGGTCATCGCGTACCGCTCGGTCACGAGCCGGTCCGCGCGGCCGACCGCCCGCAGGTCCCTGGTCAGGTCGGCCTCGCTGGTGCGCAGCCCGATCGGTGACGGTGCCAGCACCGTGCGGCCCTGCCGGGAGACGGCGAACGCCAGCCCGCCGGTGCCGGGGTCGAGGGTCACGTGCGCGGCCACGGCGGCGGAGCCGGGCGCGGTGATCACCCACTCGCCGGGCGCCGCCGACGCGGGCGCGACGGGCACGAGGACCGAACCGAGGACGGCGAAGAGGGCCAAGAGCCGCACCGTGATGACGCGGCGAAGCGATGACATCGTTGTCAACTCCCAATGCTGGTCGCGCCGGATGACTGGGACCGCCATCGTCAGCGCCCGACGAGAGAGCGGTCAAGGTCATCGACCGGACAGGTTTTGTCCTGGTGCGGGCCTTGACACGGGGTGGGGCGGCACGCTGCGGGCGGCCGGCTCTGGCAGGCTGCCGCACAGGCGCCGCAGGGCGCGACGCGGTGGAGGGATGGGGAGACGTGAGCGCTGAAGACCGCCGCTGGACCGATCGCGGTCAGGCCGTCGGGCACGGGGTGACCTGGCTGGCGCGGTGGAGCGCCCGCCTGGCGCTGGTCGCGATCGGCTTCTGGCTGCTGTGGACGCTGATCGGCAGGCTGTGGGTCGTGGTGATGCCGGTCCTGCTCGGCCTGCTGATCACCACCGTGCTGTGGCCGCCCGCCCGCTGGCTGCGCTCGCGCGGTGTGCCCGCCGCGCTGGCCGCCACGATCGTGCTGCTCGCCGGGCTGATCGTGCTCGGCGGCGTGGTGGCCCTGATCACGACGTCGATCGCGTCCGGCGTGCCCGAGATCGCCGACAGCGCGACCCGCGCCCTGCAACAGGCCCTCGACTGGGCGGCCGGCCCGCCGCTCAACATCGGCGAGGGCCAGCTCGACCAGTTGCTGCAACAGGGCATCGACCAGTTGCGGTCCAGCGTCGGGTCGATCGCGAACAGCCTGCTCACCGGGGTCGGCACGGTGACCTCCGGCCTGGTCACCGGCATCGTCGCGCTGCTGCTGGCGTTCCTGTTCGTCAAGGACGGGCCGCGGTTCACGCCGTGGCTGCGCGGCGTGATCGGCGAGCGCGCCGGCGGGCACGTGACCGTCGTGCTGGAGCGGGTCTGGACGACGTTGGGCGACTTCATCCGCACCCAGGCGGTGGTGAGCCTGGTGGACGCGGTGCTGATCGGCCTCGGCCTCGTGGTGCTCGGCGTGCCGCTGGCCGTGCCGCTGGCGGCGCTGACGTTCCTCGGCGGGTTCGTGCCGATCGTCGGCGCGTTCATCGCGGGCGCCCTGGCCGTCCTGGTCGCGTTGGTCAGCAACGGCCCGACGACCGCGCTGATCATGCTGGTCATCGTGGTGGTGGTGCAGCAGGTGGAGGGCAACGTGCTCCAGCCGGTGCTCCAGTCGCGGAGCCTGCGGCTGCACGCGGCCGTCGTGCTGCTGGCCGTCACGGCGGGCAGCACCCTCTACGGCATCGCGGGCGCGTTCCTCGCCGTGCCGGTCGTGGCAGCCGTGGCGGTCGTGCTGCGCTACCTGGGCGAGGTCATCGACCGGGGTTCCGCGCCGCCGCCCGCCGTCCCGGACCGACCGGACGAACAGGACCGCGAACAGGACCGCGTGCCGGACGCGGAGCCGCCACGATCCTGAACGCACGGCCCGCTGCGGCACGCCGCAGCGGGCCGGCCTCCCTCCGTCGGCCGAGTGGGTGGTGTTCCGCCGCGGTGAGGTCCGGGTCGGACGCGTCGCCGTTCGCGATCTCGCGGTCGGCCCCCCGACGAGCGGTATCCGCGGCGAACACCGTCGCTATCATGCGCGGATGCTCCGACGCACATACGACGACCAGGTCTGCTCCATCGCGCGCGCCCTCGAGGTCGTCGGCGAGCGCTGGACGCTGTTGATCGTGCGGGACGCCGTGGCCGGTGTCACCCGCTTCGACGGGTTCCTCCAGCGCATGCCGATCGCGCGCAACGTGCTCAGCGACCGCCTCACCGGCCTGGTCGAGCACGGTGTGCTGGAACGCGTGCTCTACCAGGACCGGCCGCCGCGCCACGAGTACCGGCTCACCGCCAAGGGACGCGAGCTGACGCCGGTGCTCCTGTCGCTCATGGAGTGGGGCGACCGCTACATGCCCGAGGCGGACGGACCGCCCGCCGTGACCGAGCACGCGGGCTGCGGCGGCGTCGTCCACACGCGGATGGTCTGCGACCGCTGCGAGCAGGAGGTCGCACCCGGCGTGGTGGTCAAGCGGTCAGAGGGCGCTGCCACAGCACCAGGACCGGCGGCACGATGAGCTCGATCGCCAGCAGGACCAGCATCATCGCGTGCGGCTGACCGACCGCCAGCCACGACGCGATCCGCGCCAGACCGCCGACGAACACGGCCGCGCTGACGAAGCGCAGCACCGTCGTGGCCTCCCGGACGCGCGGCACGACGGACAGCAGCGCCACCCCGATCGCCAGCCACATCGCGGCGAAGAACCGGTAGTTGCTGTCCAGCGTCGGCTCCGGCCGCGGGCCGCCCGGCAGCAGCACGGTCGGACCCAGCACGACCTCCAGCAACCCGGTGCCCGCGACGAACAGCCCGAGCACCACCAGCACCGCTTGGAACGCCTTCATCCCGACCCCCGTCGCACCTGGCGCGTGAACCCTCCGCCGGACCTCAGGACACCGTGCGGCGACAGCGGATCCGCGCTTGGACGATCAAGCCCCCGGCGCGACGGTACCACCGGGTAACTTAAAGGGCCGGTCGTGTCGATCAGGTGGCGCGGAGTGACGATCCGGTGCCCGCCAGGCACGCGGCCGCGTCTAGGATTCGGTCCGCCGAGGCGTGGACCGACGGTGTCCGGCTGATGACGGGCGTGCGTTCGGCGTGCGTGACGGTGGGGGTTGGGTGTGACGAGCCGGTTCGGCGCTCTGCTGCGGCGCTGGCGGCAGCGGGCCGGGTTGAGCCAGGACGACCTGGCCGAGCGCGCCGGGCTCGGTGTCCGCACCGTCCGCGGCCTGGAGACCGGACAGCGCGGCAACCCCCAGGTGCGCACGGTGCGGTTGCTGGCCGACGCGTTGAGCCTGGACGGCGCCGAGCGCGCCGAGCTGTTCACCGCCGCCGGCCACGCCGAGCCCGCCGACCCGGACGAGGACGTGCCCGTGCGGGTCGGGCACGGCGGCGGCACGCGCCGGTCGCCCGCGCCGACCCTCGGCGCCGATCCGCTGGTCGAGGCGACGGACGCGCTCGCGTACGCCGTGCACGCCCGGTGGCGACGGGAAGAGGAGCAGCAGCAGGTGCACGACCCCGTGCCGCTGCCCGTCCGCTGGCGACCGGCGCCCGACGCGTTGCGGGACAGCTGGGCGAACATCCGGCTGGCGCAGCCGGGCCAGACCGCGCGCCCCCTGGACCTCTCCGGGCGGATCGACCAGGTGGTGGAGGTCTACCGGCGGATACCGTCGTCCCGGCTGATCGTGCTCGGCCGGGCGGGCGCGGGCAAGACGATCCTCACCACGCGGTTCGTGCTCGACCTGCTGGCCGTCCGCGCGCCGGCCGACCCGGTGCCGGTGATCTTCGGCCTCGGCTCGTGGAACCCGGTCCGCACCGAGCTGCGGGACTGGCTCGCCGAGCAGCTGGTGCGCGACCACCCCGGCCTGGCCGCGCCGGGGCCGGGCGGGTCCACGCTGGCCGCCGCGCTGGTCGACGCCCACCGCGTGCTGCCCGTGCTGGACGGGTTCGACGAGGTGGCGGGCGGCCTGCACCGGGCGGCGCTGGCCGCGTTGAACGCCACCACCCTGCCGCTGCTGCTGACCAGCCGGGTCGACGAGTACCGGGCGGCGGTGCGGGCCACCGGCGTGCTCCGGGCGGCGGGCGCGGTGGAGCTGGTCGACCTCGCCCTGGCCGACGTCGCCGACTACCTGCCGCGCACCACCGGGCAGGCCGGTGACGCCGGCAACGTCTGGCAGCCGGTGCTGGACCACGTGCGGGACCAGCCCGACGGTGCCCTCGCGGCCGTGCTGACCACACCGCTGATGGTGGCGCTGGCCCGCCGGATCTACAGCGACACACCCGGCCACGACCCGGCGGAGCTGGTCGACGCGGACCGGTTCGGCGGCCGTGACGCGATCGAACGGCACCTGCTCGGCGGCTTCGTGCCGGCCGTCTACCAGGAACGGCGCGGCGTCCGGGCCTACGACGTCGAGCACGTCCGGCACTGGCTCGGCCACCTCGCCGACCACCTGACCCGGCTCGGCACGCACGACCTGGCCTGGTGGCAGCTCGGCACCTCGATGAGCCGGCGCGTCAGGGCGCTGGTGGTCGCGCTCGTCGTGTTCGCCGGTGTCTGGCTGGGCGACGTGGTGGTCGAGGGCGCCGTGATCGGGTCGGTGTCCGCCGAGCTGCTGGGCCTGGGCGTGGTGGTCGCGCTGCTCGCCGGTGTGCCGTTCGGGCTGGTGCACGGGCACCTGGCGCGCGTCCAGCCGCTCGAACCGGTCCGGTTCCGACTGCGGCTGCGGGCGGGTGCGGGGGTGAAGTGGCCGCGGGTGCGGCTCCGGGCCCGGATGGGCCTGCTGTTCGGCGCGCTGGTCGGCTGCTCCTACGGCACGGTGATGATCCTGGTGAAGTGGCTGGTCAGGGGCTACCCTGTGACACCGGCGATGGTCCTCGTCGACGCCGGCGTGTTCACCGTGGTCTTCGGGTCCGGCGCGGCGCTCGCCTTCGGGCTGATCGCCGCGGGCGAGTCGCCGCAGGACATCCGTGCCGCGGCGAGCCCGGCCGGCCTGCTCGACGCCAACCGCAGGACCGTGCTGCTGCAGCTCGCGCTGTTCGGGCCCCTGTTCGCGGTGTTCTTCTCGGCCACGAGCTGGCTCATCGCGACGGCGTTGATGTCGCTGCCGGGCGGCGGGCCGTTCGGGATCGTGATCAGCTGGCCCGGCTTGGCGGGTCTCCTGTTCGGTCTCGTCGGCGGGTTCGGTGGCGGGCTCGGCTACTTGATCAGCATGACGGCGTGGGGCCAGTGGGTCGTGTTCGCCCGCATCTGGCTGCCGCTGACCGGTCGAGTGCCCTGGGCCGTGCGCGCGTTCCTCGACGACGCCTATCGGCGGGGCGTGCTGCGCCGTGCGGGCGCGGTCTACCAGTTCCGCCACGCCCGTCTCCAAGATCACCTGGCCGAGGCCTACCGCGACCGTTCTTGACCTTGAACGGTCTGTTTTCCCAGCTCACAGGTACCGGCCATAGATGGCCGCTCCACGGCCTGTCGATGGCCGCCCCCGTGTCGCCAGCATGGGCGTCGTCGGCGGGACCGACTGTGGGAGGGGGACGAGCGGATGTCCGAAGAGGAACCGACGCCGACGACGGGCGCGGTGAACTGGGAGGCGTACAGCCACGAGGAGCTGTACCGGATGCTGTGGCAGGACGCGGACGTCGGGGACGTCAGCGTGGTCGCCACCGAGTGGGCGCAGCACCGCGTCGCGTTGGACACGCACGCCCAGGTGTTGCGGGAGCAGCGGGTCGCGCTGCTCGACGGCTGGCACGGCCCGGCGGCGGAGGAAGCGGCCGACCGGCTGGCCGCGCTGGCCGCCCGGGTGGAGAAGATCAGCGAGCTGGCGCACGCGGGGCAGCGCGCGGCGCAGGAGGCCGCCGACGCGCTGGCCAGGGCGAGGGCCATGATGCCGCCACCACCGGCCGCGCCCGCCGACCCGTCGGCCGGTGACCAGCCGGCCTCCGATCAGGGGACCACCACGCGGTCCGCGTTCGCCACGGCGTTCCCGGGCTTCGCGCCGCCGACGATGCCGACCGCACCACCGCTGCCCGCCGTGCCGCCGCTGCCGCCCGCACCGGCGCCGCCGGCCTTCCCGACGGCGCCGGCCGCGTTGACGTTCCCGACCGGGCCCGCCGGGTCGACGTTCCCGACCATGTCGTTCCCGCCGCCGCCACCCGTACCGACCTTCACCTCGTCGATACCGACCTTCACCTCGTCGATACCGACCTTCACCTCGTCGGTGCCGAACTTCGCCACGATGTTCGCCCCGACCGGGACCACCACAGCCTCCAGCACGGGCACCGCGTTCGGCGCGGTGGGCGGGGCCGGGTTCAGCTTCTACTTCGGCGCGTCCACCCTGGACCAGCAGAAGGCCAACGCGGTGCGCGCCATGCAGGCCTACGAGTCGAGCCTCGTCGGCGGCAGCAAGCTGATCGACGGGGCACGGGGCGCGATCCCGCCCGCCTCCCAGCTGACCAGCGCGAGCGGACCGGCGGCCGGTGGGGTGCCGCCCGGCCCGACGACAGGCGCGCGTGGCGCGGGTGTGCCGTGGACCCGTCTCCTCGGAGGCGGCGGCTCGGGGGTGGCGATCGGGGCGGGCACGGGTTCGGCCCTCGGTTCCGCGCCGTCCGCCGGTCACGGCGTGCCGCTCGGTCCCGGTGCGCGGGTCGGTGTGCTGCCCGGCGCGGCCGGTGCGCTCGGCGTGCCGGTCGGACCGCTCGCCGGCGACACCGCCGCCCGCAACACGACGCAGGCCGCCATGGCGCCGCCGGTCGGTGGCCGCCCGAACGGCGGCGACGACGAGCCGCACGAGAACCGGATGCCGACCATCGACCACGGGCTGTTCACCGTGGACACGCCGGTGAGCCCGGCGGTCATCGGCCAGACGACGGGAGCACAGCCGTGAACGCGGGCCAGGGGTACCACGTCGAGCTCGACCTCATCGAGGACCGGATCGCCACGCTGACCAGGTTGGGCGACCTGACCGGCGACCTGGTGACGGCCGTGAGCCGGCTCGCCGAACGCCAGCCGATGCTCGGCACCGCGCCGCCGGCGGTGGAGCTGGCGTCACGGCTGCGCGCGGCGGCGGGGGAGTCCGGGCTGGCCGGCGAGGTGAGCGCGGCGCAGCGCGAGGTGGTGGCGTTCCGGCAGCTGCTGGCCGACGTGAAGGCCGCCTACACCGAGGTGGACGACGACGCCGGGTCGGCCGTGCGCGCGGCGGGCGAGCGGTCGGACGGGGCCGCGAGGTGACCGCCGCGATCGAGCACGAGGCCGTCTTCGAGCCCGTCGAACTGGACCTGCTCGCCACCCACGCCGGCGTCGCCTTCCCGTTCCCGCTGCGGGTGCCGTCGGTCGGCCGGTTCGCCCACGAGCGCGACGAGCTGCTGGCCGCCGCCGGGCGCGCGTTGTGCGACCGCGGCCTCGCCACCGCGACCGGACCGGTCGGAGTCGCCGAGGAGCTGGTCACCGCGCTGCGGGAGTACCGGGGCGCGGTCGACCTGGTGGTCGTCGGCACGGACGAGGTCACCGGCGCGGTGGCCATGGTCTACCGGGACCGGGCGGTGGTGTGCCGCCAGACGCCCCTCGACGAGCGGGGGAGCGCGGTCCGGGTGACGGCGGTGCCCGCCACCGGGCTGGCCGACGAGCTCGCCGGGCTGATCCCCGAGGTGCGGGCGGCCTCGACCATGCCGATCACGTTGCCGCCGGGCGTGGTCGAGGACGCGTTGCGGATGTTCGGCGACCCCGAGGGCGACCCGGTCGCCCGGCGGCACGTGCGCGAGCTGGTCCGCGCCCGCGGCGGCGACGAGGCCGTGGTCGACCGGCTGGTCGCCCTGTTCCCGGCGGTGGCGGGCCGGGGACAGCTCGGCGTCGTCCGCCGGACCGGCGACGCCGTCACCCGGCCGCACGAGGTGTCGTGGCTGGACGGCGTGCGCGGTCGGCTGCGGGTCGATCGCGGCGACGCCGGCTGGGTGAGCGTCAACCCGCTGCGGCACGGCGAACTCGTCCGCCTGCTCGGCGAGACCGCGTCGGTCGCCCGCGCCTAGTGGCCGGGCCGACCAGCAGGACCACCAGTAACCGAGGGAAGGGGAGGACCATGGATCCGACGCAGTGGCTGGCGGACTACCGCGAGCGCCTCGAACGCGCGGCGCACGGCGCCCGTGCGGCGAGCGCGAGCCTGCGCGAGGTGGGCGCGACCGCGACCTCGCCGCGGGGCGAGGTCAGCGTGACCGTGAACGCCGGAGGGGTGCTCGACGACGTCACGGTGACGCCCGCGGCACGCAGGCTGGAGGCGGACGCCCTGTCCGTGCTCATCGTCGCCACCGCGCGCGAGGCGCAGCGGCTGGCCGGCGCGCGGATGGCGGAGGTGATGTCCGGCTACCTCGGTGAGGGCGAGGCGCTGGAGCGGATCA
Organism: Actinosynnema sp. NPDC002837; assembly: GCF_040295345.1. Lineage (NCBI taxonomy): Bacteria > Bacillati > Actinomycetota > Actinomycetes > Pseudonocardiales > Pseudonocardiaceae > Actinosynnema > Actinosynnema sp. NPDC002837. The sequence continues at coordinate 17,571 of NZ_JBEOVG010000085.1, read as the reverse complement.
CCGAGCACCTGCCCGCGGAGGTCGTGCGATGAGCCGGGGCGACTTCACCGTCGACCCCGAGCAGCTGCGCGGGCACGCGGGCAGGCTCGCGGGCTACGCCGACCGGCTCGCCGCGTCGGGCACCCGGTTGCCCGACGCGCTGGGGGAGCAGTCGCTCGGCTCGTTCGCCGGGTTCCTCACCGCCGGGCTCGGCGGCGCGATGGCCACCACGCTGGACGCGTTCGGCCACGTCGCGTCCGCCGTGGACCAGGTCAGCGGCGGCCTGCGGCAGGTGGCCGACGGCTACCAGCGCACCGACGACGACAGCTCCGCCGTGCTGACCGGCATCGGGACGGAGGTCGGCCGGTGGTGACCGCACTGCCCCGCACCGAGGCCGAGGCGCCGTCGCCGGACGCCGGCCGGATCGCCGCGCTGCTGGCCGAGCTCCGGTCCGTCAGCGCCGCCGTCGACAGCAAGGAGTGGGTGTCGGGCGGGCTCGCCGGCGACCCGGACGCGCCGATCGGCACGATGAACTCCACCGAACGTCCGCTGTCCGCCCTGGACGGCGCGGGCGTCGGGTTCCTCACCCCGATGATCTCGTTCCTGGAGGAGCCGCTCGACCAGCTGCGCGGCGACCCGGACGCCGTCTCCGCCGGGGCGGGGGAGTTCGGCTCGGCCGGCCAGGACGCGACGTCCGTGGCCGAGGAGTACCGCTCGTCCGCGCGACAGGAGACCAGCGAGTGGTCCGGCCAGGCCGGGACGGATTACCTGAAGGCGGGCACGGAGCTGGCCGACGGCATCCTCTCGATCGGGGAGACCGCGCTGACCTCGGGCAAGGCGATGATCGCGGCCGGCGAGGTGGTGGCCAAGGTCGTCGCGGCCGTGACCCAGCTGATCACCGAGGCGATCGCCAAGATCACGCCGATCATCACCCAGGCGCTCGCCGCGGCGCCGGCCACGTTCGGGGGCAGCCTCGCGGCGGCGATCCCGCAGTGCGTGCAGATCGCCGTCGAGTACGGCGGGAAGATCGCGGGCAAGCTGGCCGAGCTGCTGGCCAGCGGCGAGAACCTGATCAAGCTGGTCGAGGGCGCGCTCGGGGTGCTCAAGGTCGTGAAGGAGGTCGTGTCGTTCATCGGCGAGCAGAGCCAGGCGGGCGCGTCTCCCGGCGCGAAGCCGAGCGGCGGGTCGGACAAGACCGCCGTGCCCGACGACGAGGAACCCGCCCTGACCACGTCGGCCACGTCGACCACGGAGGAGCTCGCATGACCGGCAAGCCCCGTCGCCTGCTCACCGGCGTCGCCGGCGGTGTCGTCCTCGCCGTCACGGCCGCGATCACCACGCCCGCGACCGCTGTCGCCGCGCAGGACGACCACGCCGCGACCCAGGCCGTGCTCGACCGCTACCAGGCGCAGGCCGGACCCGGCGTGGCCGTTCACGCCGGTGACGACACGCAGGCGTGGACGTTGAGCAGCGGCACCGCCAAGATCGGCCAGAACCGCCCGATCACGTCCACCGAGCACTTCCGGATCGGCAGCCAGACCAAGACGTTCACGGCGGCGGTGGTGCTGCAGCTGGTGGAGGAGGGCCGCGTCGCGCTGGACGCGCCGATCGGGCACTACCTGCCCGGCGTGGTCACCGGGAACTACGACGGCGACGTCATCACGGTCCGCCAGCTCCTGCAGCACACCAGCGGCATGGTCCGGGACGTCCGCGACGCCGCCGCCAACCCGGACGGCGGCTACGCGTTGGCCGAACTGGTCCGCTCCGCCATGGACGAACCCGCCCAGTTCGCGCCCGGCGCCGGCTTCGGGTACTCCAACGTCGGCTTCCTCGTGCTCGGCCTGCTGATCGAACGCGTCACCGGCCGGTCGGCCCGCGACGCGATCACCGAACGGGTCATCACGCCGCTCGGGCTGACGAGCACGTCGTTCCCCGCGCCGGGGACGCGGGCGCTGGCCGACCCGTACCTGCCCGGCTACGTCGGCGGCCGGGTCGGCCCGTTCTTCTTCTGGGCCGAGGGCACCACGAACACCGAGCTGACCCTCTGGAGCACCGCCGGCGCGATGGCGTCCACGTTGGACGACCTGGCCGAGTTCTACGGCGCGCTCCTCGACGGGAAGGTCGTCTCGGCGGCATCGCTCGCCGAGATGCGCCGGACCATCGCGCCCGACCACTCGTACGGGCTCGCGCTGCTCAAGGTGGACCTCACGTGCGGCGGCGAGGCGTGGGGCCACAACGGCGCGCTGTCCAACGGCCACTACTCGATCACCCTGACCACCGACGACGGCCGGTTCGCGTCGCTGGTCACCAACGGGAACGTGGTCAGCTCCCGGCCGGTCTCGGTCGAGGTGCTGGACTCGGCGTTGTGCGAGGGGGCGGCGTGATCCGGCGACTGACCGCGCTCGCCGCGGCCGGTGCGCTCGGCCTGTCCGGCGCGAGTGCCACCGCGTCGGCGGCGGGCGGGCCTCCGGTGTTCGTCGACGGGCACGGGCTGACCGTGGTGAGCCAGCCGGCGTGGGTGGACGGCAACGAGCGGACGTTCGTGTTCACCGTGCGCACCGCCCAGGTGCCGGCGTACTCGGTGATGGAGGGGCAGGTCTCCGGCGAGCACGCGATCATGGTGACGCTGCCGGAGGGCTACGACCAGGCCGCCGCCACCCGCTACCCCGTGCAGTACCACCTGCACGGCCACCCGGACCGCCCGAACACCGTGGCGAACCAGCGGATGTTCGAGGAGACCACGGTCGGCGTCCCGCTGATCACGGTGGCGCCCAACGGTTCCGGGCGGGGTTGGTACACGAACTGGCTCTACCCGCCCGCCGCGCTCGGCCCGCAGAACTGGGAAACCTTCCACCTCGACCAGGTGATCCCGTTCGTGGACGCCAACCTGCGGACCATCGCGCGTCGTGACGGGCGGGCGATCTCGGGTCACTCGATGGGCGGGTTCGGCGCGTTCCACTACGCCGAGCACCGGCCGGACCTGTTCGGCTACGTCGGCTCCTTCTCCGGCGGGCTCGACCTGTTGAGCCAGGAGCAGCGCGCGGCCGTCCTGGCGTCCACCCAACTGCCGGGCAGCGGCACACCGACCGTTCCGGTGGAGTCCATCTTCGGTCCGCCGATCTGGCCGCTGGACGGCGGGTGGAACCGGGAGAGCCCGGCGCAGCACGTGGGTCCGCTGCGGGGGATGGGCGTCGCGATGTACACGGGCAACGGCGGGGACCTCACCGTGAACCCGGTGCAAGCCGTGATCGAGAACCGGGCTTGGGCGACCAACATCGTGACCCGGGATCATCTCGTCGCGGCCGGCATCCCGCACACGTTCGTCGACTACGGCGACGGCAGCGGGTGGGCGGAGGGCTGCACGGGCAAGCACGCCCAACTGCCGTGCCTGCTGGCCGACATGGACCACTTCGTGGACCTGCTGATGGGCAGCCTCACCCACCCGTAGCCGAACCACCGCGTCGTCACCGGACCACCGCCGAGGTCCGGTGACGACGCCGCAACACGTGGGACCAACTCTTCATCCCAACCCTGACCTGCACCTTTCCTGATCACGGGCTCCACGATCGGGTGATCTTGCCGCCGACGATCAAAAAAGACGCCGTTACCATTGCCCTGAAACGTCGGTTGAAACAAAGAGGTCCGCGAGCAACCACCGGCCTACCCACCCACCGCCCCGACCGCCACCCCGACCACCGCCGCGATGATCGCGACCGTCGGCCGTTTCCCCGGTCCCGGCGGGGGTATCCGGGCGTCATGGGTATCGACGACAAGTTCGACGCCAAGGCCGACGAAGTCAAGGGCAAGGCGAAGGAAGCGGCCGGTCGTGCGACCGACGATCCCGACCTGGAGGCCGAGGGCCGGGGTGAGCAGGTCAAGGGCAACCTCAAGCAGGCGGCCGAGAAGGTCAAGGACGCGTTCAAGGACTGAGCGTTCAGGGGCCGAGCGGTCAAACGCTGGCTCGCGTCCAGCGCGGCGGGTGTCCGGGTAGCAACCCGGGCACCCGCCGCGCCGCGTTTCGCGGCGAGCTCAGGGCGTCACGCCGTGCAGGCCGCGCCGCCCCCCGGTCACGCGACGCACGGCGGCGCCGCCTGGTGTCATGCGACGCACGGCGGCGCCGCCCGATGCCATGCGACACAGGCGGCCCCGCCCCGGCGTCACGCCGTGCAGGCGGCTCCGCCCAGCGTCACGCCGGTCGGCGCCCCAGCGGTGCCGTTCGCGGTGAACCCGAGCGACACCGAAGCACCCGCACCCAACGACGGCGCGTACGACGGCGCGGTCACGGTGACGGTCGACCCGGTCTGGCTGAACGTCCCGTTCCACCCGCTGCCGATGGTCGCACCGGTCGGCAGCGTGAACACCACCTTCCACGGGTTCACCGCGCTCGTCGCGCTGTTCGTCACCGTCAACGAACCCTGGAAGCCGCCCTGCCACGCGTTGTCCTGCCGCCACGCGACCTTGCACGCCCCCGAGCCGTTGCCCCCGGACGTAGTAGTAGTGGTAGTGGTCGTGGTCGTCGTAGTGGTCCCACCGGTCGGCGGGATCAGGTACGGCTGCAGGATGGACTGCTTGGCCTGGTTCACCGTGGTCCAGTCGTCACCCACGATCCCGCCCGTGTCCCCGGAATTCGGGTTCCACGACCAGTACGTGAACGAGATGCCGTCGACACCCTTGCCGGTGTAGGCCATCAGGTTCTCCAGCCACACCTTGTCCTTCGGGTTGGCCAGCGTCGACCCGAACTCGCCCATCATCAACGGCGCGGTGTTGCTCTTGTGGAGGTAGCCCCAGTACTTGTCCCAGATGGCGGGCATGTTCGCCGGGAAGTCCGGCGCGTTGAACCACTTCTGCTCGAACACCGAGGTCGCGTACTCGTGCGGCGAGTAGACCAGCCGGTTCGGCACGTCCAAGCGCACCGGGAACTCGCCCGCCTTGGACAGGTTGCCACCCCACCAGCCGCAGTCCTCGTCGTTGGACGGGTCGTTGTCCCACGTGTCGGACAGCCCGCCGCTCGGGCAGCTCACACCCTCGACGAAGATCAGCCAGTTCGGCTGCACGGACAGGATCGCGTTGCCCGCCCGCTCGGCCGCCAGCCGCCAGTCGCGCGCCACCACGCCGCAGCCCCAGCACGCGCCGGTGGCGTTGGGGTTGGTCCCCTCGGCGTGCGGCTCGTTGTGCAGGTCGGCGCCGATCACGGTGGTGTTGCCCGCGTACCGCTGCGCGAGCATCTTCCAGTCGTCGATCCAGGTGCTCTCCGGCACGGTCGCGGTGTACCAGAGCGCGGACTGCCCGGCGCTGGTCGGGCGGTGCCGGTCGAGGATGATGCGCATCCCCTTCTGGCCCGCGTACTCGATGACCTTGTCCAGGATCTGCAACGGCGACAGCCCGACCAGGTCGGGGTTGGTGAAGTCGTTGACGCCCGACGCCGTCGCGCCCGGCTTGAGCGCGTCGTTGGAGAAGGGCACGCGCAGCGTGTTGTAGCCGAGCGAGGCCATCTGGTCGAGCTGCTGCTTCCACGTGCGGTTGGACCACAGCCCGTGGAAGGTCTTGTTGTCGGTCTCCATGCCGAACCAGTTGATGCCGGTCAGCCGGACCGTCGCGCCGGTGCTGTCCACGATCTTGCTGCCCGCGGTGTGCAGGTAACCACCGGCCGGGGCCGCCGTGACCTGTCCCGCCGTCGCCACCGCGACGACCCCGCTGACGGCTACCGCAGCCGCCAGCAGAGCGCCGAAGATGGATCTCCGTTGCCGCATACCGCTCTCCTTTGAGGATGTTCGCAACGCGTTCTGGGAGCGCTCCCAGAGGGAGGGTAGTGACGGCGGTCATGCTCCACAAGCAGCAGAATTCCAGGTGATCAGCGCACGCCGCGCGGGCGGAACTGGATGCTGACGCGCGGTCCGACCGCTTTGCCCGCTTTGGGCACGGCGTGCTCCCACGTCCGCTGGCACGACCCGCCCATGACGATCAGGTCGCCGTGGCCGAGCGCGTACCGGAGGGTCGCCCCGCCGCCGCGCGGACGCAACGCCAGCGCGCGCGGCGCCCCGACGGACACGATCGCCACCATCGTGTCCTCGGTCGAACCTCGCCCGATCGTGTCACCGTGCCACGCCACGGAGTCGCGGCCGTCGCGGTAGTAGCACAGGCCCGCCGTGCGGAACGGCTCGCCGAGCTCCTCGGCGTACCAGGCGCTCAACCCGTCCCGCGCCGCGGTCAGCACGGGATCGGGGAGCGGCGCGTCCTCGCCGTAGAAGCAGAGCAGGCGCGGCACGTCCACCACGCGCTCGTACATCTGCCTGCGCTCGGCCCGCCAGGGCACCTCGGCGACCAGGCGTCGGAACAACGCGTCCGCGCCGGTCAGCCAGCCGGGCAGCACGTCGACCCACGCACCGTCGCCCAGCTCGGTCCGCCGCACACCGGTCAGCGGGCGCAGCGCCGGGGCCTCGGCGCCGTCGTCGAACAGCGACACCTGCATGAGGTCAGCATAACCCGAGGGTCGAACACCCGTTCGACCCCAACAAGCTCTATAGCTTCAGTGCTGACTAAAAAAGATCAGGCATCCGGCTCGGGCTTGCGACGACGGCCACCGGTGCGGACCTGCTTGGACGGCTCATCGGCTGACTCGGTTTGCGGCTTCCCGGCGACGGCCGCATCGGCGGTGCCCGGGTGGTCGGCGAGCAGGATGGCGGCCAGCTCGTCGTAGATAGGTGTGCTGCTCATGGAAGATCCTCTACCCCGTTTGGACGGAAGTTACACGCGTGTTCGGAGAGGGGTACGGCCAGGGTTGCGAAAACGATCGACGTCGGTCGGATAGGCCCGATTTGTCCGGGTTCTCGGTGCCTCGGGTGACCTGTCGCACAACTCACTAGTACTTCCGATAGACGGATGTCCTAGTAATCTGGACGCAGTTCCGCGCTGCCGAAGGAGCCAGTCGTGACCGCTGCCCCGCTGCACACCCCGCTGCACCCGGTCCGCTTCGTGACCGCGGCCAGCCTGTTCGACGGGCACGACGCCGCGATCAACATCATGCGTCGGATCCTGCAGTCCCAGGGCGTCGAGGTGGTGCACCTGGGCCACAACCGGTCGGTGCGCGAGGTCGTCGCCGCGGCCGTGCAGGAAGACGTGCAGGGCATCGCCATCAGCGCCTACCAGGGCGGGCACGTCGAGTACTTCAGCTACCTGGTCGAACTGCTCGCCGAACGCGGCGCGGAGCACATCAAGGTCTTCGGCGGTGGCGGCGGCGTGATCGTGCCGGAGGAGATCGAGCTGCTGCACTCGCGCGGCGTGGCGCGGATCTTCTCGCCCGCCGACGGGCAGGAGCTCGGCCTGGCCCGCATGATCAACACGATGGTGGAGGCGTGCGACGAGCCGCTGGCCGAGCGCCGACCGTCGTCGTGGGACGGGCTGTTCACCGGCGACGAGGACGTGCTGGCCAGGGCGATCACGCTGATCGAGGCGGGCGTGCTGCCGGCGGACGTGCGCGACCGGATGGTCCACGTCGCGGGCGAGCGCTCGGTGCCGGTGCTGGGAATCACCGGAACGGGTGGTTCGGGCAAGTCGTCGCTGACCGACGAGCTGGTGCGCCGGTTCCGGCTGGACCAGCAGGACAAGCTGCGCGTGGCGGTGCTGGCGGTCGACCCGACGCGTCGTCGTGGCGGCGGCGCGCTGCTCGGCGACCGGATCCGGATGAACTGCCTGGACGGCGACCGCGTCTTCTTCCGCTCGCTGGCGACCCGCCGGGCGGGCTCGGAGGTGCCCGACGGCCTGGGTGACGCGATCCTGGCGTGCAAGGCGGCGGGGTTCGACCTGGTCGTGGTGGAGACGCCGGGCATCGGCCAGGGCGACGCGGCGATCGTGCCGTTCGTCGACTTCTCGCTGTACGTGATGACGCCCGAGTTCGGCGCCGCGTCGCAGCTGGAGAAGATCGACATGCTGGACTTCGCGGACGCGGTCGCGATCAACAAGTTCGAGCGGCGCGGCGCGGAGGACGCGCGGCGCGACGTGGCTCGCCAGCTGGTGCGCAACCGGGAGGCTTTCGGCGCCTCGTGGGAGGAGATGCCGGTCTTCGGCACGTCGGCGGCGACGTTCAACGACGACGGCGTGACCGCCCTGTACCAGCACCTGCGCGGCGAGCTGGCGCAACGCGGCCTGGACGTGGCCGAGGGCGTGCTGCCGGTGGTGACCGGGAAGGTGTCGACGTCGGCGGCGACCGTGGTGCCGCCCACGCGGGTGCGGTACCTGGCCGAGATCGCCGAGGCGGTGCGCGGCTACCACCGCGCCACCGAGACGCACGTGGACGCGGTGCGGCGGGTCGCCCACCTGCGCGCGGCACGCGAGGAGCTGGCGGGGGCCGGGCACGACACGGCGGCGATCACCTCGCTGCTGGAGTCCGCGCAGGAGCGGGTCGACTCGGTGTCCGCGGAGCTGCTGGCGTCGTGGCCGCGGGTGGTGGAGGCCTACAGCGGCGACGAGATGGTCGTGCGGGTGCGGGACAAGGAGATCCACACCAAGCTGACCCGGGAGACGTTGTCCGGCAACAAGGTGCGGCGGGTGTCGTTGCCGCGCTACGAGGACGACGGCACGTTGCTGCGGTTCCTGCGCAAGGAGAACCTGCCCGGCCACTTCCCGTACACGGCGGGTGTGTTCCCGTTCAAGCGCGACGGCGAGGACCCGGCGCGGATGTTCGCGGGCGAGGGCGACGCGTTCCGCACGAACCGCCGGTTCAAGTACCTGTCGCAGGGCTCGGAGGCGACCCGGCTGTCGACCGCGTTCGACTCGGTGACGCTGTACGGCCGCGACCCCGACACCCCGCCAGACGTCTACGGCAAGGTCGGCACGTCCGGTGTGTCCATCGCGACGCTGGACGACATGAAGGCGCTCTACGACGGGTTCGACCTCACCGCGCCGACCACGTCGGTGTCGATGACGATCAACGGCCCGGCGCCGACGATCCTGGCGTTCTTCCTCAACACGGTGCTCGACCAGCAGGTCGACAAGTTCCGCGCCGAGCACGGCCGCGAGCCGTCCGAGGCCGAGGCGGACGAGCTGAAGGCGTGGGCGCTGTCGACCGTGCGCGGCACCGTGCAGGCGGACATCCTCAAGGAGGACCAGGGGCAGAACACCTGCATCTTCTCCACCGAGTTCTCCCTGCGGATGATGGCCGACATCCAGGAGTGGTTCATCCGGCGGAAGGTGCGCAACTTCTACTCGGTGTCGATCTCGGGCTACCACATCGCCGAGGCCGGGGCGAACCCCATCAGCCAGTTGGCGTTCACGCTGGCCAACGGGTTCACCTACGTCGAGTCGTACCTGGCGCGCGGCATGGACGTCGACGACTTCGCGCCGAACCTGTCGTTCTTCTTCTCCAACGGCATGGACGCCGAGTACAGCGTGATCGGCCGGGTGGCGCGGCGGATCTGGGCGATCGCGATGCGCGAGCGGTACGGGGCGAACGAGCGGTCGCAGAAGTTCAAGTACCACGTGCAGACGTCCGGTCGGTCGCTGCACGCGCAGGAGATGGACTTCAACGACATCCGGACCACGCTGCAGGCGTTGTGCGCGCTGTACGACAACACGAACTCGTTGCACACCAACGCCTACGACGAGGCGGTCACCACGCCGACGGAGTCGTCGGTGCGCCGGGCGATGGCGATCCAGCTGATCATCAACAAGGAGTGGGGCCTGTCGGCGAACGAGAACCCGTTGCAGGGCTCGTTCGTGGTCGACGAGCTGACCGACCTGGTCGAGGAGGCGGTGCTGGCGGAGTTCGACCGGCTCTCCGAGCGCGGCGGCGTGCTGGGCGCGATGGAGACCGGCTACCAGCGCGGCCGGATCCAGGACGAGTCGATGCTCTACGAGCAGCGCAAGCACGACGGTTCGCTGCCGTTGATCGGGGTGAACACCTTCCTGCCCGGTGACGGGAAGCGGGAGGACGTGACCATCGAGCTGGCGCGGGCGACCGAGGACGAGAAGCGGTCGCAGGTCGAGCGGACGCGCGCGTTCGCCGCCGCGCACGCGGCCGAGGCGGAGCCCGCGTTGCGCCGGCTGAAGGAGGCCGCCGCGTCGGGGGAGAACGTGTTCGCGGTGCTGATGGACGCGGCCCGGGTGTGCACGCTCGGTCAGATCACCGAGGCGTTCTTCGAGGTGGGGGGCCAGTACCGCCGCAACGTCTGATCAGCGGTGGACGCTGGTCCACTCGGTGTATCCGAGGACGCGCCCCGAAACTCCTAATGGGTGAAACCGCAGGGAGATGGCAGGGCGGTGGTTACCGATGAGGCGGTCGACCGGAAGATCGTTCGCAGTGCTGGTCTGCGCGGTGGTCGTCGGGTGTTCCGACGTGCCGGGAAGGCCGGTGTCCTCGCAGCTCACCACGATTCAGTCGACGGAGGCGTCCCAGGAGGGCACCGCGGCCGAACCCGAGCCGGGCGAGGTGACGGATCCCGAGGTGACGGATCCCGGTGGGGGCGAATCGGGTACTCGGGGGACACCACCGGCGCCCTCGTCCACCACGGCGGGGAAACCGGGAGTGCCCGGCAGTCCGATCCGCTACGACCCCAGCCGCCTGGCCCAGGGCCCGGAGGAGAAGAAGCGGACGATCGAGGCCCAGTTGGAGGAGCAGTGCGGCCCGAGCCGGTGCCACATCAAGGTGGTCACGAAGCTGCGCGGTAGCACCGGCTGCATCTCGGAGATCTCGCCCAACCCAGTCGACCGGGGCGGCACCGTGATCATCTACCACGGTCCGCAGTGCCCTGGCGACGGCACCACCGGGTCGGGCACCGTCGACCCCGGAGGTCCGTCGACGAAGACCACGACCACGACCACGACCACCACGACCACGACGGTCACGAAGACCTCGGCCGGTAGGTGAGCGTGGTGAGCACGCGCCGCACCGTCACCGCTCCCGCCTCGCCGGCCGTGCCCGACCTGGCCGATCCGCAGACGGGGCCGCCGCGGGCGCTGCGGATCGTGGCGTCGGTGGTCGCGAACACCACCCTGCTCACGGCCCTGCTGTACTTCTTCGGCCTGGTGGCCACGCAGGTGTTCTTCGCCCACTTCCGGGTGCACTACACGCTGCTCGGCCAGACCTCGGACGAGATCCTGGCGCGTGGCGCGGACGGGCTGTTCATGCCGCTGGCGGGGTTCGCGATCGCCGTCCTGCTCGTCACCTTCCTGGCCCGCTACCTGCGCACGCGGCTGTCCGCGCGGCGGTGGGCGGCGTTCCTGCGGGTCTGCGCGCCGGTGGCCGCCGTGCTCGGCGCCGCCCTGCTCGCGGTGACGGTGCCGATCACCGTCGACCCGGAGCCGTACCGCGGCTACCCCGGTCTGCCCGGGCTGGGTTTCGCGGTCGGCGTCGTCCTGCTGGCGTTCGCGTGGCGGCGGTGGAGCGTCACGGCGGGCCGTGGCCGCAAGGGCGCGGGATTCGGCGTCGCGGAGTCGGTGGCCGCGTTCCTGCTGGTCAGCATCGGCCTGTTCTGGGCGGTCGGCGACTACTCGAGCGCGGTCGGGACGCGGCGCGGCGCCGAGACCGAGGCACGGGTGCCGGAGATGCCCGCGTTGGTCGTTTACAGCGGGGAGAGCCTGAACCTGACCGGCGAGGGGGTGCGCCAGGTGACGTGCGCGCAGCCCGACGCGGCCCACAAGTACCGCTACGACGGGTTGAAGCTGCTGCTGCAGTCCGGGGGCCAGTACGTGTTCCTGCCCGCGACGTGGCGCACTTCGTCCGGCACCGCGTTCGTCGTGCCCCGCACCGACTCGTTGCGCCTGGAGTTCGGGCCACCGCACAGCACCCCGGCGTTGACCTGCTGACCGGAGCGGCTCACCGGCTGGACGCGCGCACCACCAGCTTGGTCGGCAGGAACGCGGGCGCGGGCTTCTCGCCGCCGTGCACCATGGTCAGCACGGCGCGGGCCGCGGCCACCCCGATCCCCGCCTTGTCCTGCGCCAACGTGGTCAGCGGCGGGTCGACCAGGGCGGCCAGCTCGATGTCGTCGAACCCCACCACCGCCAGCTCGTCCGGCACCCGCAGCCCCGCGTGGCGCGCCGCGAGCAACGCGCCGACCGCCATCTCGTCGCTCGCGCAGAACACCGCCGTCGGCGGCTCGGGCAGCGCGATCAGCGACCGCATCGCCGCCTGGCCGCTGGGCCGGTAGAAGTCGCCCTCCACCACGTACTCCGGCGGCACCGCCAGCCCTTCCCCGGCCATCGCCGAGCGGAAGCCGTCCAGCCGGTCCGCCGCCGGGCGGTTGGCCCGCGGCCCGGTGATCGTGGCGATCCGGCGGTGACCCGCGCCGACCAGGTGCCGCACCGCCATCGCCGCGCCGCCGACGTTGTCCGACGTCACGTAGGTCGCCCGCGGCCCGTCGACGTCCACGTCCACCGCCACGCACGGCAGCCCGGACTGGGCGAACGCGGTGAACGCCGAGGCGTCGGACCCGCTGTCGATGAGCACCAGCCCGCCGAGGTGGTGCCGCCGGGTCATGTTCACGTACGCCACCGGGTCCGCCAGCGACGCGCCGACCGCCCGCAGCGCCGCCGACCCGCTCGTGGCGAGCATCAACAGGTGGTAGCCGTGCGCGCTCAGCGCCGACTTCAACCCGATCAGCAACTCTTGCAGGTACGGGTGCCGCCAGCCGGGCCTGCGGTGGTCGGTGTCCCACACCAAACCGATCAGCCCGGACCTCTTCGTGGCCAGCGCGCGGGCCGACTCGTTGGGCCGGTAGTCGAGCTCGCGGGCCACCCGCTCGACCACTTCGCGCTTTTCCTTGCTGACTGTCAGCGGCTGGTTGAAAACGCGTGAAACGGTCGCCACCGACACCCCGCACAGCTGGGCGATCTCACGGATCGTGGTCATCTGCCGCCCTTTCTTTGTAACCGGTTTCAGCCGCTCAGCCAGTGCGTCCTGACCAGGGTGGACACGGTATCACCTGCGGAAACGTCGAAGCGTGGGAACGGCCAGGTTATGGTTTCGTTACTTGACGGTGTCGCGGGCCGGGGCTGTCATGTACACCACAGCGGCGGGGTGCGAACCCCGGTCGAATTCGCCGGAAACCCCCGGATCGACCCAACGCGTGTCCGGCGTGCCCGAAAACGGCCCGCTCATTGATGGAGAAGGAGAGCCGCGTTATGAGACGAACTCCGACCCTGGTCGGCGCGAGCCTGCTGGCCGCCGCCCTGGTCGCCACCGGCTGCGGCAGCGGCGCGGGCGACGGCAAGACCAGGATCACCATCGGGCTGTTCGGCAACTTCGGCTACCAGCAGCTGTTCGAGGAGTACGAGAAGGCGCACCCGGACATCGACATCACCGACCGCACCGCCTCCTACTCCGACCACCACAAGAACCTCGCCGCCCACCTCGCCACGAACAACGGCGCCGCGGACGTCGAGGCCGTCGACGTCGGCTACATCAACCAGTTCAAGGCCAACCCCGGCCAGTTCGTCGAGCTGAAGTCCGACATCAAGGACCGCTGGCTGGACTGGAAGTGGGAGGGCTCGCTGTCCAAGGACGGCAAGCAGATCGGCTACGGCACCGACATCGGCGGCCTGGCCATCTGCTACCGCCGCGACCTGTTCGAGGCCGCCGGCCTGCCGTCGGACCGCGACCAGGTCTCGGCGCTGTGGCCGACGTGGGAGCAGTTCATGGCCACCGGCAAGCAGTTCGCCGCCAAGGCCCCGGCCGGCGCCAAGTTCTTCGACGGCGGCCCCACCGTGCTCAACGCGATCGTCGGCCAGGCCCCGACCGGCTACTACGACAAGAGCGACAAGATCGTCGTGGGCGAGAACGCCGACATCAAGAAGGGCTGGAACCTCGTCGCGCAGGGCGTCGCCGACGGCCTGTCCGCCGGGCTGCTGCACAGCACCCCGCAGTGGAACACCGGCTTCAAGCAGGGCCAGTTCGCCACCCTCGCCTGCCCGGCCTGGATGATGGCCAAGATCAAGGACCAGGCCCCGGACACCGCGGGCAAGTGGGACCTCGCGGCCGTGCCCGGCGGCGGCGGCAACTGGGGCGGCTCGTACCTGACCGTGCCCAAGCAGGGCAAGAACGTCGACAAGGCCGTCGAGCTGGTCACCTGGCTCACCGCGCCCGAGCAGCAGGCCAAGGTCTTCGCCAACGCGGGCCTGCTCCCGTCCGCGCCGAAGCTCTACAGCGAGCAGTCGGTCGCCCAAAAGGCCGACCCGTTCTTCAACAACGCGCCCGTCGGCAAGGTCTTCACCGACGCCGCCCGCGCGTTGAAGCCGCAGTACCAGGGCCCCAAGGCCGGTGACGTGCAGACCGAGCTCGGCAACGCCATGCAGCGCGTCGAGCAGGGCAAGCAGAGCCCGGACGAGTCCTGGGACCAGTTCGTCGGCGACGTCAAGAGGCTCGAAGACTGATGAAGAAGGACTGGCGCGAACGCCGCCACCGGTGGGACATCCGCTACGCGCCGTACGCCTACATCGCGCCGTACTTCCTGCTGTTCGCGGTGTTCGGCCTGTTCCCCCTGCTCTACACCGCGTGGGTGTCGATGCAGGACCGCAACCTGCTCGACGGCGACGCGGCCACGTTCATCGGCGTGGACAACTACGTCGAACTGCTCACCGCGGACCCGTACTTCTGGAACGCGATGGGCAACACGCTGAGCCTGTGGCTGTTCACCACCGTCCCGCAGATCCTGTTCGCGCTCGGCATCGCGCAGCTGCTCAACCGGCGGCTGCGCGGCCGGACGTTCTTCCGGATGGGCGTGCTGCTGCCGAACATCACCTCGGTGGCGGCGGTGACGATCATCTTCGCGCAGCTGTTCGGCCGCGACTTCGGGCTGATCAACTGGGTGCTGGAGCTGTTCGGCGCCGGCCGGATCGACTGGCAGGCCGGCACCGGCAGCTCCCACACCGCCATCGCCGCGATGGTGGTGTGGCGCTGGACCGGCTACCACGCGCTGATCTTCCTGGCGTCCATGCAGGCCATCCCGAGCAGCGTGTACGAGGCGGCCCGGCTGGACGGCGCGAGCGCGTGGCAGCAGTTCTGGCGGATCACCGTGCCGATGCTGCGCCCGCAGATCATCTTCTCCACGGTGATCGCCACCGCGGGCAACATGCGGCTGCTGGCCGAGCCGCTGCTGTTCAACCCCGGCGCGGGCGCCGCGACCGGCGGCTCGGACCGGCAGTTCCAGACCGCCGCGCTCTACCTCTACGAGCAGGGCTTCTCGAAGTTCGACTTCGGCTACGCGTCGGCCATCGCCTGGCTGCTGGTCATCGCGACGGTCCTCATCACCGGGTTGAGCTACCTGGCCGCGCGCCGCATCCGGACGGACTGAGAGGACACCATGACCACCGTGCTCGAACCGCTGGCGCCCGGCGCGCCCGCGCCGCACCGTCGGCGGCGCGGGATGCTGCGGATGCCCGGACCGTGGACCTACGCGGCGTTGATCGCCGTGCTCGCCGGGTCGGCGTTCCCGGTGTACTGGTCGCTCGTCGTGTCGTCGCAGACGCCCGACAAGGTGGACAGCGTGCCGCCGGTGCTGGTGCCCGGCGGCAACCTGTTCGCCAACATCTCCCGGGTGTTCGACCAGTTGGACTTCGCGCTGGCGATGACGAACTCGCTGATCGTGTCGGGAACCATCACCGTGTCGGTGGTGTTCTTCTCCACCCTGGCGGGCTTCGCCTTCGCCAAGCTGAAGTTCCGCGGCCGGTCGGCGCTCATGCTGCTCGTCGTCGCCACCCAGGCCGTGCCCACCGAGCTCGGCGTCATCCCGCTGTACATGATGATGAGCGACTTCGGCTGGGCGGGCGAGCTCCACGCGGTCATCGTGCCTGGCCTGGTCACCGCGTTCGGCGTGTTCTTCATGCGCCAGTACTTCGAACGCGCGGTGCCCGACGAGCTGCTGGAAGCCGGTCGGATGGACGGGTGCAGCTCACTGCGCCTGTACTGGCACGTCGTGCTGCCCGCCGCCCGCCCGGCCGCCGCCGTGCTCGGCCTGTTCACGTTCATGCAGGCGTGGAACGACTTCTTCTGGCCGCTGGTCGTGCTGCCACCGGAGAACCCCACCGTGCAGACCGCCCTGTCCACCCTGGCCAGCGGCTACACCACCGATTACACCCTCGTGCTCACCGCGGCCACGATCGGCACCGTGCCGGTGCTCGCGGTGTTCCTCCTGTTCGGCCGGCAGATCGTCGGCGGAATCATGCAAGGAGCTCTCAAAGGATGACCGACTTCCCTCAAAGATTCCGCTGGGGCGTCGCCACGTCGGCCTACCAGATCGAAGGCGCCGTCGACGCCGACGGGAGAGGACCGTCGATCTGGGACGCGTTCGGCTCGGTGCCGGGCGCGGTCGCCGGTGGGGACACCGGCGCGGTCGCCTGCGACCACTACCACCGGATGCCGGAGGACCTGGCGCTGCTCGGCGAGCTCGGCGTGGACGCGTACCGGTTCTCGGTGGCGTGGCCCCGGATCCTGCCGACCGGCGCCGGCGCGGTCGAGCAGCGCGGGCTGGACTTCTACCGCCGGCTGGTCGACGGGCTGCTGGAGCGGGGCATCGAGCCGTTCCTCACCCTGTACCACTGGGACCTGCCGCAGGCGTTGGAGGAACTGGGCGGCTGGCGGTCGCGGGACACCGCGGAGCGGTTCGCCGAGTACGCGGTGGTCGTGCACGACGCCCTGGGCGACCGGGTGTCGAAGTGGACGACGTTCAACGAGCCGTACGTGTCCTCGATCGTCGGCTACGGCGAGGGCAGGCACGCGCCCGGCGCGCGGGAGGGCCACGGCTCCCTCGCCGCCGCGCA
Organism: Actinosynnema sp. NPDC002837; assembly: GCF_040295345.1. Classification (NCBI taxonomy): domain Bacteria; kingdom Bacillati; phylum Actinomycetota; class Actinomycetes; order Pseudonocardiales; family Pseudonocardiaceae; genus Actinosynnema; species Actinosynnema sp. NPDC002837. The sequence goes on along the minus strand of NZ_JBEOVG010000085.1, from coordinate 843 downwards.
CCACCTGATGGTGGCGCACGGGCTCGCGGTGCGGGCCATGCGCGGCACGCCGGGACACGAGTTCGGCATCGTGCTGAACCAGTCGCCGTCGACCCCGGTCACCTCGTCGGACGCGGACGTCGCCGCGGCGCGCAGGCACGACCTGCTGCTGCGCCGCCAGTTCACCGAACCGCTGTTCGCCGGCCGCTACCCGGACGACTACGAGGAGACGTTCGCGGGCGTCACCGACCTGTCCTTCCGCCGGGACGGCGACCTGGAGCTGATCTCCACGCCGCTGGACTACGTGGGCATCAACTACTACTACCGGCAGCACGTGGCCGACGCGCCGCACCGCGACCCGAACCCGGCCACCCGCACGTCGATCGACATCGGCATCGACACCACCCGCCTGCCGGACGTCCCCCGCACCGCGATGAACTGGCCGGTCGAGCCGGGCGGGCTGACCCAGACGCTGGTCGGGCTGAAGGAGCGCTACCCCGACCTGCCGCCGGTCTACGTCACCGAGAACGGGTGCGTGTACCCGGACAACCCCGGCTTCGTCGACCAGGAGCGCATCGACTACCTGCGCACCCACCTCGCGGCGGCCCACGACGCGATCACCGCGGGCGTCGACCTGCGCGGGTACTTCGTCTGGTCGTTCCTGGACAACTTCGAGTGGGCGCACGGCTACAAGCACCGGTTCGGCCTCGTGCACGTGGACTACGAGACGTTGGTCCGCACGCCACGGGCGAGCTTCCACTGGTACCGCGACCTGGTCGCCGAGCAGCGGGCCAGGACGGCCGCGGCGGGAACGGACCCGGAACAGGATCGCTGAACGAGGGGTCATCCTGCTGATCTGCCCGT
>NZ_JBEOVG010000084.1:0-40178 GCF_040295345.1 Actinosynnema sp. NPDC002837 | reverse complement strand
CCGGGCAGGCCTGGCGGGAAAAGCGTCCGCCAAGCCTGCCCGGCTTCGACCAGCCTATGGCACCCGAACCCATGTCAAATCGGGCCTCGGTGGGGATGCTGCGGGTCCGTTGTGGGCGGGTGGGGTGTGGTGCGTCCGGTGGGTGCGCGGCGGGGGCGTTGTGGGCGGGTGGGAGTGAGGGCTGATGCGTCGGTTCTCGTTGCGGTGGCGGGTCGCGTTGGTCATGGGGCTCGGGTCGGTGTTGTTGACCAGTGCGGTGGCGGTGGCGGTTTGGAATCTCACGGCCGGCTACATGTTGCGCCAGCGGGAGCAGAGCGCGGTGCGGCAGGCCGAGGTGAACGTGAGGTTGGTCGACGCGGCGTTGAGCAGTGGCTCGGACGGGTTGACCGGGTTGTTGACCGGGCTGACCACGGGGCCCGACTCGACCGTGCTGCTGTTCCACGACGGCCAGGTGCTGACCAGCGGGCGGCAGGTGGACGCGCGGGCGTTGCCCCGGAGGCTGGTCGACCTGGGCAGGGAGGGCACGCCCGCCGCGCAGCGGCTCGTGGTGGACGGCATCCCGGTGCTGGCGGTGACGTTGCCCATCGAGTCGACCGACGGGGCCTACGTCGAGTTGGCGCCGCTGGTGCAGTTGGACCGCACGTTCCGCTTCCTCAGCGCCCTGCTCGTGGCGGTCACCGTGGTCAGCGGCTTGCTGGGGGTGGCGCTGGGCTCGTGGGCCAGTCGGCGGGCGCTGCGGCCGTTGACCGAGCTGACCAAGGCCGCCTCCCGGATCGCGGGCGGTGACCTGGGGGCGCGGTTGCCCACCCAGACCGACCCCGACCTGACGTCGTTGGCCGCCACGTTCAACGCGACGGCCGAGGCGCTCGAGCAGCGGGTGCGGCGGGACGCGCGGTTCGCGGGCGATGTCAGCCACGAGTTGCGGTCGCCGTTGACGACCATGGTCAACGCCGCCGAGGTCCTGCGCCGACGCCGCGTGGAAGTGCCGGGCACGGCGGGCAAGGCGCTCGACCTGCTGACGTCCGAAGTGGACCGGTTCGCGCGGATGGTGGTGGACCTGCTGGAGATCTCCCGGGCCGACCAGGGCGCCGAGGACCCGACGTCGGAGACGATCGACCTGGCGACGCTGGTGGCCAACGTCGTCGCGGCACGTCCGGGTGGTCCGGTCGAGGTGGACACCGGGTCGCCGCCGCCGCGGGTGCTCGGCGACCGCCGCCGGCTGGACCGCGCCGTGGACAACCTGCTCGACAACGCCGAGCGGCACGCGGGCGGTGTGGTGCGGATCGGGGTGTTCGCGCGGGACGGCAAGGTGCGGATCGAGGTGGACGACGCCGGGCCCGGGGTGCCGCCCGAGCTGCGCGACCGCATCTTCGACCGCTTCGACCGGGGCGCGCGGGCCGGGCGTCGTGGCGCGGACACGGGGAGCGGGCTCGGGTTGGCGCTGGTCGCGCAGCACGTGCAGCGGCACGGTGGCACGGTGCGGGTGGAGGACCGGCCGGGTGGCGGAGCCCGGTTCGTGGTGGAGCTGCCGGAGGCCGGAGGATGAAGGTCGGGAAGACGGAGGTCGGGAAGACGGAGGGCGGGAAGACGGAGGGCGGGAGGACGAAGGTCGTGACGATCTTGCTGGCGGCGTCGGCGCTGGCGGCGTCGGCGCTGGTCGTGTCGGCGCTGGTCACGGGGTGCGGCGTCACCACCCAGGACGAGCCGCAGCCGTTGGTCACGTCCACCGCGAACCCGGTGCCGACGCCGACGCTCACCCAACGCCCCGATCCCACCACCTCGACCACGTCGACCACGTCCGCTCCGACGTCGACCACGTAGGCGATAGCCGGCCCTGTCGGCGGAACGTGCGGCGCGCGGGCCCGGATGATGGGGTGATGCGCAGGCGGGTGTTGTCGGTGGTGGCGGTGGTGGCCATCATCGTGACCGTGGTGTTCGGTGGCGCGTTCGCGTTCCAGCGCAAGCTCATCTACCTGCCGACCGGTGGGCCGTTGCCGAGTGCGGGTGAGGTGTTGGACGGCGGGCGGGACGTCACGTTGACCACGGCGGACGGGTTGGGGTTGGCGGCTTGGCACTTCCCCGTGGAGTCGGCGCGGGCGACGGTGTTGGTCGCGCCAGGCAACGCGGGCAACCGCCGGCTGCGCCTGCCGCTCGCCCGGGCGTTGACGGCGCGCGGGCTGTCGGTGTTGTTGATCGACTACCGGGGTTACGGCGGCAACCCCGGCGATCCGACGGAGGCCGGGCTGGCGCTGGACGTGCGCGCGGCCCGGGAGCACCTGGTCCGCGACGCCGGTGTGCCGGCCGACCGGTTGATCTACTTCGGCGAGAGCCTGGGGTCGGCGGTGGTGGCGGAGTTGGCGGTCGAGCACCCGCCGGCCGGGTTGGTGCTGCGGTCGCCGTTCACGGACCTCGCCTCGGTCGGCGCGCGCCACTACCCGTTCCTGCCGGTCCGGTGGCTGCTGCTGGACGAGTTCCCGACCGAACGGCTCGTGGCGCGGGTGGACGCGCCGGTCACCGTCGTCTACGGCACGGCGGACTCGATCGTCCCGCCCGAGCAGAGCCGAGCGGTGGCGGCGGCGGCACGGGGGCGGTCCGTCGAGGTCACGGGGGCCGACCACAACGACCGCGTGCTGCTGGACGGCACGCGGTTGGTCGAGGCGATAGCCGGGGCCGCGTGAGCTACCAGGCGTCCTCCGGCCCGTCGTCGGGCAGCGGCACGACGCGGTTCTGGTCGGCGACGTCGGCCGGGTCGGCCTCGGGCACCTCCGGCGGCTCGGGGGCGTTCGCCCGGCCGACGGCGGCCTCCTCGTCGATGATCCCGGTGTCGGGCTCGGGCTCGACGGTGCGCAGCTGATCGGGCACGTCGTTCCACGGCTTCTCGGTCACGGTGATCCTCCACAACGGCGCGGGCACAACGGCGCGGGCAGGGCGCCGCCCGCTGCGACCAGCGTCGCAGCGGGCGGACGGATGCGACGTTCAGCAGGGGATTCACACACCATCGGGGGACTCAAACCCGTGGCGCCCGGCGAATCGCGCCACGAGGCGCGGGCCGGGCGACCGCGCCCGGGAAACCGGTGGTGCGAGCACCGTGAAGACCCCCGCTCCCACTCCGGATCACCTCCTCGGATCGATCACGGATCGCTGTTCGAACAGTCACTGTCGAGAGGTGGGGTGGCGGAGGGACCGCTGACGCGGCGGTGGGGATCGCTCGCGCGGGTCGACCCGGTGGGGCGGATGGACCGCGGGAGAACCCGGCCGGTCGGGGTCGGTGGACGGTAGCCGCGCGGTGGACCGGGGGCGGTGCTCGGTGGAGCCGTGGAAGTTGGCCGCGATGATCGCGGCGAACTCGGCGTCGAGCCACTGCCGATCCGCCAGGACCACGTCGGCGAAGCCGGTGGTCCACACGCCACTCGTGCCGATCACGTCGATCACTCCCGGGCCGCGTTCACCTGGTCACTGACCGATATACCTTTCTTATAGCCACCGCTGTAGGTAGTGTCAAGTACCCGGTGGCGGAGGGAGCCGACGTGGCCCTGCACGAACTCGACGACGTCGACTTCCCGGCCTACTCGATCGGTCAGGCGGCCGACCTGCTCGGCGTGCGGCAGGCGTTCCTGCGCAGCCTGGACACCGCCGAGCTGGTCCGACCGCACCGCTCCGCGGCCGGGCACCGCCGCTACAGCCGCAGGCAGCTCGAACTCGCGCAGCGGGTGCGGGCGCTGTTCGACCAGGGCCACTCGCTCGCCGCGACCACGCGCATCCTGGAGCTGGAGGACGCGCTGGCCGCGGCGCGCGCGGAGATCGCCGACCTGCGGGGCAGGCTCGGCTCCGGGTCAGGTGGTCCAGTCGGCTGACAGGCCGGAGACGGCGGCCTTCTCGCCGGTCGCGCTGATGTGCGCGGTCTCGTCGCCCAGCCTGAGGTCGGTCAGGGTCAGCTCGCCCCAGCGCGGTGGCAGGTGCGGATCGGTGGTCAACGTCCTGTTCGGCACGTGGGGCTCCAGGCCCAGGCAGGAGCGGACCAACAGCAGCGGTGACGCGCTGGCCCACGCCTGCGGCGAGCACGACGTCGGGTAGGGCACGGGTGGGCTGAAGTCGTCGCGGGAGAAGCCGCAGTACAGCTCGGGCAGGCGTCCGCCGAACGCGGCGGCGGCGTCCAGCAGGCCGTCGGCCAGGCGGTGGGCGAGGTCGACCGCGCCGGGCAGGTGGGCGTAGCGCAGCAGCCCGGCCACCGCGATGGCCGTGTCGTGCGGCCAGACCGAACCGTTGTGGTAGCTCATCGGGTTGTAGGCGCCCATCGAGGACGCGAGCGTGCGCAGGCCGTAGCCGGTGTCCATGTCGGGCTCGGCCAGCCGCCGGATCACCGCGGCCGCGTGCTCGTCGGTCGCGATGCCCGACCACAGGCAGTGGGCGACGTTGCTGGTCAGCGCGTCGACGGGCTGCTTGCGGCCGTCGAGCGCGATGGCGTACCAGCCCCGGTCCGGCAGCCAGAACGCCTCGGCGAACCGGTGGCGCAGCTCGTCGGCGCGGTGGCGCAGGCGGGCGGCGGTGACCTCGTCGCCGAACCCCTCGGCCAGCTCCGCCCGCGCCCGGAACGCCGCGTACGCGTAACCCTGGACCTCGCACAGCGCGATCGCCGGGATGGCGGGTCGGCCGGAGGCGTCGTTGACGCCGTCGAAGCTGTCCTTCCAGCCCTGGTTGGCCAGGCCCCGGTCGGTGGCCCGGCGGTACTCCACGAACCCGTCGCCGTCGCGGTCGCCGTACCGGTCGACCCACGCGAGCGCGGCGTCGGCGGCGGGCAGCAGGGAGCGCACCACGTCGGGGTCCGCGCCCCACCGCCAGACCTCGGCCAGCAGCATCACGAACAGCGGCGTGGCGTCGACCGTGCCGTAGTAGTGGTTGCCGCCCAGCACCGCCGTGCTGTCCGGACCCAGCCGCAGCTCGTGCAGGATGCGGCCGGGCTCCTCCTCGGTCAGCGGGTCGACCACCTTGCCCTGCGTCTCGGCCAGGGTCTGCAACGTGCCCAGCGCCAGGCCGACGTCCAGCGGCAGCGCCATCCACGCGGTCAGCAGGCTGTCGCGGCCGAACAGGGTCATGAACCAGGGCGCGCCGGCGGCGACGAACGGTCGGCCGTCGCGCGTCGGGTCGTGGATCTGGAGCGCGCCGAGGTCGCTCTCCGTGCGGCGCAACACCCCCGTCAACACCGGGTCGCTCGCGGTGACCAGCGTGCTGGCCGCGCGCCACGCCCGGATCTTGCGCGCGGGCCCGCTGGCCTCGATCCGCTCGCCGCGGTGGAACTGGGGCTGCACCGGCCGGCCGGACACGGTCGGCTGCACGGCCACCTCCGTGGACCACCGGCCGCCGGCGGGCACGACCACGTGCCAGCTCAACGCGCCCGGCACCACCACGGGCTCGGCGGTGGCGGTGACCGACACCCCGCGCGAGCCGTCCTTGCGGTCGCGCAGCACGAGTTCCGACCCGGCGGCGGTGGTGTCGGAACCGCCGTGCGCGACCCGGCCCTCCTTGACCGCGAACAGGTCGGCGAAGTCGGCGTCCACGTGCAGCTCCAGCCGCACGGCGGTGGCTTCCCGGCCCAGGTTGTCGACCGTGATCGTCTCGCGCATCCCGTCGCCGACCAGCCGTTCGCGCACCAGCAGCAGGGTGCTGTCGGCGAGGCCGGCGGCGGGTGGGCGGCGCAGCGCGAACCGCGCGGCGAACGCCTCCGGGTGCGAGACGGACAGCGGGTGCGGCGTGCGGCCGTCCAGCCGGAGCTGCCAGCGCGACACCACGCGCGCGTCGCGGAAGAACAGGCCGTGCGGCGTGCCGGGCTCGATGTCGCCGGTGCCCGTCGAGAGGCAGAAGGTGCTGCCCTCGACCAACGTCGTGGTGCCGCCGACGTCGCCGGTGAACGCCGGCTCCCCCGCGTTGAGCGGTTCCGGTGGCAGGTCGGCCGTCACGCGCGGTCCCCCGAGGCGTGCAGGGCGGGCCCGCCGTCGGTGTTGCGCTGGTAGACCCGGTCGAGCGCGTTGTCCAGCGCGGCGTAGTCGCGGCGCAGCGCGGTGAGCGAGCCGTCGGTGTCGAGCGCCGCCCGGTAGGCGGCCTCGTAGCCCGCGCCGAGGCCGTCGACGTCGAAGCGCGCGGCGACGTGCGCCCGGCAGGCGGCCGGGTCCAGGTCGCGCACGTCGCGCAGCGCGGCCACCAGTTCCTCGGGATCGTCCCGGACCAACCCGGTCACGCCGTCCACCACCACCTCCGGCACCGCGCCCGCCCGCAGCGCCACCACCGGCGTCCCGCAGGCCATCGCCTCGATCATCACCATGCCGAACGGCTCTTCCCAACGGATCGGGAACAGAAGACACCGCGCGGCGGAGAGGAGGTTGCGCTTTTCGGTCGCATCGGCGACGCCGAAGACGTGGTCGCGCTCGGTCAGCCGGGGGCGGACCTCGGCCTCGAAGTACTCCTTCTCGATCGGCTCGGCGCACTTGCCCGCCAGGACGAGCGGCACACCGGCGGCGTGGGCGGCCTCCAGCGCCAGGTGCGGCGCCTTGTCCGGGTGGAAGCGCCCGAGGAACAACGCGTAGTCCTCTTTCCGGGAGCGGAACGGCCAGTCGCGCAGGCGCAGCGCGTTGTGCACGGTGGCGACCCAGTTCAGCTCCGGCGCGAGCACGCGCTGCCGGTCGCTGATCGCGACGAGACCGACGTCCTCGCCCAGTTCCCGGTAGTAGCGGCGCAGGTCCGCGTCGACGGGGCCGTGGACGGTGGCCACGGTCGGCAGGCCCATCGCGGCGAACGCGGGCGCGTTGAGCGGACCGGCGAGGGTGTGGTCGTGCACGACGTCCAGGCCCTCGGCGGCGGCGAGCCGTGCGATCTCGCGGCGGACCGCCGCCGCGTGCACGACTTCGGGGAACGGCTCGCCGAGGCGTTCGGGGATCGTGCGGTCCCAGACGGGGACGAACCGGGCCCTGGTGCCGGGTCGCCCCGCGCCGAGAAGGGTCACCGAGTGACCGCGGGCGACGAGCGAGTCGGCGAGATCGGCGACGACGGCCTCCACGCCGCCGTAGGCCTTGGGCGGCACGTCGAAGTACGGTGGGGCGACGAGCGCGACGCGCAACCGGTCGCGGACGGCCTGGTGGGAAAGCGTTGCGGTGGAAGACAGGTTGCTCAAGTCGACCTCCGAGGCGGCAGGCGGACCACTGTTGGCACTCTTCGACCGAGAGTGCTAACAAAGATCGTGGGCGGTGCGCAACACCCACCGCCGCGAACATGACGTCGATCACGGGAGAGGTGCAGCGGTGGTGGCGGTGGACGGAGACCTGGTGCCGTTGCGGGCGGACTTCGACGTCGTGTGGCGCGGGTACGACCGCGGCCACGTGCGGCGCTACGTCGAGGGCGTCGAAGCCGAACTCCGCGTGCTGGCGGTGGATCGCGACGCGGCCGAGGCCCGGGCCGACGACCTCGCCCGCCAACTCGAGACCGCCCGCGCGGAGATCCGCGTGCTGCGGGAGCACGTCGACCGGATCTCCCGCACGCCGATCGAACCGGACGCGCTCACCGAGCGGTTGCGGCGCATGGCGGAGCTCGCGCACGAGGAGGCGGCCGAGATCACCGCGCGGGCGCGGGCCGTCGCCGAGAACCACTGGGCCACCGCGGAACGGGCCGCGACGCGGGCGCGCGAGCGGTCGGAACGGCTCGTCGCCGAGCTCGACGCGCAGCGGCGGCAGGCGGAGGCCGAGCACCGGAGGTCGATGCGGGAGGCCGGTGAGCGGATCCTGGCCGAGACGCGGGAGGCCGAGCGGCGCCGGCGTGAGCTCGACGAGCGGGCGGCGGCCGTGCGCGAGGAGGTCCGGGTCGACTTCGAGTTGGCGATGGCCGCGCGGCGGGCCGAGTCGGCGGCGGCGCTGGCCGCCCAGGAGGCCGCCGCGCGGGCGCGGGCGGATCAGCTGGTGCGCGCGGCGGAGGAGCACGCGCGGCGGATCGTGACCGAGGCGCGGCAACGGGTGGACGAGCTGCGCGCCCGGCGCGACCGCATCGCCGCCGGGTTGCGCGACGCGCGGGAGCTGCTGGCCGAGGCGAACCCGTTGCTGCACGCGCCGCTGGACGAGATCCCCGCCCAGCGAACGGGCTCGGAGCCCGTCCCTGAAAGTACAGCGGAGGCTGTATAGTTCTGCTGGTGCTGACGTGTGAAAGGCGCGAGACGGCGCTCGCCCGGCTCGGCCGGGCGCTGGCCGACCCGACCCGGTGCCGCATCCTGGTCGCCTTGCTGGAGGGTCCCGGCTACCCGGCGCGGTTGGCCGAGCAGTTGGGCCTGAGCAGGTCCAACGCCTCCAACCACCTGTCGTGCCTGCGCGGCTGCGGGCTCGTCGTGGCCACCTACGAGGGTCGGCAGGTGCGCTACGACATCGCCGACCCGCACCTGGCCCGCGCCATCGGCGAGCTGCTCGACGTGGTCCTCGCCGTCGACCCGACGCAGGACTGCGTGGACGACGCGGTGGTCGCGCGATGACCGCCGAGACGTCACCCACGCCGACGTCCACGTGCGCGGACGGCTGCTGCGCCGTGGAGCCGAAGCCGGTCCTGGCGCCGGACCGCCGCGCCGCGCTCACCCGGCGGGTCCGCCTGCTGGTGGCCGCCACGATCACCTACAACGTCGTCGAGGCGGTGATCGCGATCAGCGCCGGCACGATCGCCTCGTCCACCGCGCTGATCGGCTTCGGCCTCGACTCCGTGGTGGAGGTCGCCTCCGCCACCGCCGTCGCCTGGCAGTTCTCCGCCAAGGACCACGAGGCCAGGGAACGGGTCGCGCTGCGCGTGATCGCCCTGTCGTTCTTCGCGCTGGCGCTCTACGTGGCGGTCGAGTCCGTCCGCGCCCTGCTCGGCGCTCAGGCCGCCGACCACTCCGCGGTCGGCATGGTCCTCGCCGCCGTCTCGCTGGTCGTGATGCCGGTCCTCTCGCGCGCCCAGCGCACGGCGGGCCGCGAGCTCGGCTCGACGAGCGCCGTCGCCGACTCCAAGCAGACGTTGCTGTGCACGTGGCTGTCCGCCGTCCTGCTGGCCGGGCTGGTCCTCAACAGCACCCTCGGCTGGTGGTGGGCGGATCCGCTGGCCGCGCTCGTGATCGCCGCCGTGGCGGTCAAGGAGGGCCGCGAGGCCTGGCGCGGCGACCACTGCTGCTGACGCGCGGCTACCCGGCCCCGCCGAGGCCGAGCCGGCCGCCACCGTCCGGGAGCGGTGGCGGCCCCGGGCGCACGAGCAGCACCACGTTCACGCCGGCCACCAGCACCAGTCCGGTGAGCGCGACCCAGAAGCCCACCGCCGTGCCGACCACTTCGCCCGCCCGGCCCACCACGTCGACGCCTCGCGCGGACGGCAGGTGGACCAGCCAGGTCGCCTCCTGCTCCGCCAGCGAGACCAGCCGGCCCACCAGCGCGACCTCGGTGGCCACCAGCAGCGCGGCCGCCACCGACGCGACCGCCGCCGTGAGGATCGCCCGCAGCCTCCACACGCGCACGAACATGGTCAACAGGCCGAGGCCCATCACGACCGCCGTCGCGATGCCCCACACCCGCACCGCACCCCTCGGCGCCGCCTCGCTCGCCATGCCCGCGTTCGCCTCCGGCGACAGCTCGAACACCCCGCTGGCCGAGAAGTCGGGATCGCCGCCGGTGACCACGTCGGCGCCCGACACCGAGACGCTGACGGCTCCCGACCCCTCCGGGAGGTCGGCGGGCAGCGAGCACGACGCCGTCGCCATGGGCAGCACCAGGAACAGCAACGCCACCAGCAGCAAGCCGGTCGGCCCGGCCCACACCTGAACCCGCTTGACCTCGCCGTCCGCCGCCATGAGAACGCACGCTAGGGCGCGCTCGCACCGCTCCCCACGCCGTGGCCGCAACCGGCCGGCTCAGACAGAGTGTCCAGAAGCCGGACTTTGTGTCTAGACTGCGGGCATGACGGCGGACGTGATCCTCGCTGCGCTCAAGGGCGTGGTGCCCGGGTTGGCGGCGACGTTCGGGCGGTCGTGCGAGGTGGTGCTGCACGACTACCGGCAGCCCGAACACTCGGTGGTCGCGGTGGCGGGCGACGTGACCGGGCGGCGCGTCGGCGGGGCCATGAGCGAGATCGGGCTGGCCGTGCTCGCCGCCGGCGACGAGGCGGTCGACGAGCTCAACTACCTGACCCGCACGCCCGACGGGCGGTTGGTCAAGTCGTCCACCATGCCGTTGCGCGACGAGCACGGCACGGTGTTCGGCGCGCTGTGCGTGAACCTGGACGTGACGGCGTTGCGCCAGGTCGGCGACCTGCTCGCGGACCTGGCCGGTGGTGGCGGCGCGCCGACGACCACAACGTTCAGCGACGACGTCGAGGAGGTCGTCGACGCCGTCGTGCGCGCCGAGGAACTGGCCTTGGCCAAACCGGTGGCGGGCCTGGGCAGACCCGAGCGCCTGCGCCTGCTGCGCGCCCTCGACCGGCGTGGCGTGTTCCACCTGCGCGGTGCGGCGCCGAAGGTCGCGGCACGGCTCGGCATCTCGCGCGCCTCCCTCTACGCCGACCTGGCCGCGTGCCGGACCGAACCGACCGATGAGGAGCGATGACCCCCTACCTGCTCGTGGACGAGGCGAAGGTGCGGCGCAACGTCGACCGCCTGCGCGCCCACCTCGACGCGCTCGCCACCCCCCTGCGCCCGCACGTGAAGACGGCCAAGTCGGTCGACGTGGCCCGCTTGGTCTTCGACGGCGGCACGGGCCCCATCACGGTCTCGACGCTGCGCGAGGCCGAGGCGTTCGCGGACGCGGGGTTCACCGACATCGTCTACGCGGTCGGCATCGCGCCGGCCAAGCTGGACCGGGTGCCGGCGCTGCGGCGGCGCGGCGTGGACCTGGTGGTGCTGCTGGACAACGTCGCGCAGGCCCGTGCGGTGGCGGAGGCGTCGGCCGCGTCCGGGATCGTGATCCCGGCTCTGATCGAGGTCGACTGCGACGGCCACCGGGGCGGCGTGCTGCCCGGCTCCCCCGACGTCGCGGAGATCGCCGCCGCGCTCGACGGCGCGGAACTGCGCGGCGTGCTGACCCACGCCGGCGAGTCGTACTTCTGCTACACCCGCGACGCCCTGGTGAAGGCGGCGGAGGCGGAACGCGCCGCCGCCGTCCGCGTGGCCGAGGACCTGCGCGCGGCGGGGCACGCGTGCCCGGTGGTGAGCATCGGCTCGACGCCGACCGCGCACGCCGTGGCCGACCTGACCGGCGTGACCGAGGTCCGCGCGGGCAACTTCGTGTTCTTCGACCTGGTGATGGCGGGCATCGGCGTGTGCTCGGTGGCCGACCTCGCGCTGTCCGTCGTGGTCACGGTGATCGGCCACCGACCGGGCCGGATCATGACCGACGGCGGCTGGATGGCCACCTCGCGCGACCGCGGCACGTCCCGCCAGCCGGTCGACCAGGGCTACGGCCTCGTCGCGCCGCTGGACGGCCCGCCGTTCGAGGACCTGCTGATGACCGACGCCAGCCAGGAGCACGGCACCCTGGCGATGCGGCCCGGCAGCGACCGGCCGCTGCCCGACCTGCCGGTCGGCACGCAGGTCCGCGTGCTGCCCAACCACGCGTGCGCCACGGCCGCGCAGCACGACGCCTACCGGCTCGCCGGCGACGCGGGCACGACGTGGGAGCGGGTGAACGGCTGGTGATCTTCCTGTCGGAGGAGGAAACGCGCGCGCTGGTGACCCGGGAGCTGGCCTACGAAGCCGCCCTGTCGGCGTTGCTGGAGGCGGCGGACGGCGGCGTGCAGTTCCCGGCCGTGGTCGGTCACGGGTCCTCGCCCGCCAACCGGTTCACGGTCAAGTCGGCCGCCGCGGCGCGGGCGGCCGGGGTGAAGATCGGCAGCTACTGGCCGGGCAACACCGAGCGCGGGCTGCCGCGGCACAACTCGGTGATCCTGCTGTTCGACCAGTCCACCGGCCGGATCGCGGCGGTGATCGAGGCGGGTTTCGCGAACGCGTTCCGCACCGCCGCGGCCGACGCCGTGGCCGCCGACGTGCTGGCCCGGCCGGACGCGCGGTCGTTGGCGGTCTTCGGCACGGGTCCGCAGGCGTGGCACGAGTGCGTGGCGCTGGCCCGGGTGCGCGACCTGGCGGTCGTCCACGTGGTGGCGCGTGACGCCGGCCGGGGTGCGCGGTTCGTGGCCGACCTGGCGGCCGAAGGGCTGCCGGCGGTGCTGACCGGGGCCGAGGAGGCGTGCCGGTCGGCGGACGTCATCGTCACGGCGACGACCGCACGCGCCCCGCTGTTCGAGGCGGGGTGGGTGCGGCCGGGCACGCACGTGGCGAGCATGGGCTCCGACGGCAAGGGCAAGCAGGAGCTGCCGGTGGAGCTGTTCGCGTCCGCACGGCTGTTCTGCGACTGGCCCGCGCAGTCCGCGGCGATCGGCGAGTTCCAGCACGTGCCCGACGCCCGGCCGACCGCGTTGGGCGACGTGCTCGCGGGCCGTGCGGCGGGTCGGACGTCGCCCGAGGACGTGACGGTGTTCGACAGCTCGGGCATCGCGTTGCAGGACCTGCACCTCGGCGTGGCGCTCCTGCGCGCCGCCGGGCTCACCCCGCCACCAGCGGGGTGACCGCGGGTCGGGTGCGGCGTCGCGGACGGTCACGGAGTCCACTGTGGACTCGTGGGCGCGCCGCTCGGACCGTGCGGCGTGGCAGGTTCCGGCCGTGACGGGGGAGGTCGCGGGGAACCTGCCACGCTTGACGGCATGACACCCTCCGCTGTGGACCGGCTGCTGCTCGCCGGCGGGCTGCTCGCCGCGCTGGCCACGGCGGGCTGCGACACCGTGTCAGGCACCGCCGTTCCCGCTCCGATGACCAGCACCACGACCACGACGACGACGACCACCACCACTCCCCCGGCGCCGACCGCCGCGGACGGCACGAACTACGCGGCGTGCGCGGACGGCATGTGCGAGGTGGCGTTGTCCGGCCCGGTCGACATCCCGCTGGGCGGGGCGGCCGGGCCGGGCACGTTCGCGGTGCGCGCGGTGCTGGCGGACGGGATCGAGTTCGAGCTGACGTCGGCCATCGGCGGTGGCAGCGGTTCGCTGAAAGGGCACTGCACGGCCACGTTCGTGCCCGGTGGCGGCGGCATGTCGTGCTCGAACAAGCCGTCCCCGGCGCCCGAGCCCCGCGCGGGCGTGTTCGCCGTGCAGATGGTCGGCGTCACGGGCGGGACGGCGGTCGTGCGGCTGGTCACCGGGTGACGCGCCTCAGCCGAGCTGGTAGCCGACCTGCCGCACGGTGTGGATGAGCGGCGGCTGGCGCAGCTTGCGGCGCAGCCCGGCCATCAGCACGTCCAGCACGTTGGTCGCGGGCCGCGCCATCTCGTCCCACGCGTGCCGGATGAGGTCGGCGCGCGACACCGGCCGCCCCGCGTTGGCCAGCAACAGCTCCAGCACCAGGTACTCGCGCCGGGTCAACGTCAGCAGCACGCCAGCGCGCCGCACCTGGCGCGCGCCGGCGTCCAGCTCCACGTCCGCGTGCCGCAGCACGGCGGGCCGCTCGATCTCGCGGCGGTGGCACAGCAGGCGCACCCGCACCACCAGCTCCTCCATCGCGAACGGCTTCACCAGGTAGTCGTCGCCGACCTCCAGGCCCTCCACCCGGTGGCCCACGCCGTCCAGCGCGGTGAGGAACAGCACCGGCACCCGCAGCCCGGACCGCCGCCGCTGCCGGACGTAGGCCAGGGTGTCGACGCGGCCCGACGTGCCGCGGGCGGGAACCATGCGGTCGAGCACCGCGCAGTCGTAGGAGTTGACCGCCAGCGCCTCGTCCGCGCTCGCCAGGTCCGCCGCCGTGTCGACCGCGAAACCCGCGCCCCGCAACGACACCGCCACCGCGAACAGCAGGTCCGTCTCGTCCTCGGTCACCAGGATGCGCACGTCACCACCGTAGTCACCCGGCGCGTTGCAGCAGCCAGCCCCGGTCGGCGGCCTTCGCGCCCGCCTGGAACCGGCTGCGCGCGCCGAGGCGGTTCATGATGTCGGCGACCATGCGCCGGACCGTGCGGACCGAGACGTCCAGCCGGGCGGCGGCGGCCTCGTCCGTGCTGCCGGCGAACAGCAGGGTCAGCAGCTCCTGCTCGCGCCGGGACAGCTCGCAGTCGTCGGCCACGTCGTAGGCGGCCACCGCCTCCGGCCAGACCCGCTCGAACAGCTCGACCGCCGCGCGCACCACGCTGGGCAGCCGGAACACCGCGACGCCCTGGTCGGCCGGCAGCACGGCCGCGACACCGTCGACGACGACCGCGTCCATCGGGACCTGCGGCAACGTCCGCACGTCGCACGGCGCCAAGGCCAGCGCGGAGGGCCGCAGCGCGTCGGGCAGCAGGACCCGGTAGCGCACGCCGCGCCGCAGGTTGGCCTGGTCGATCCGGCGCAACGACATCCCGCCGGTGGCCATCACGACGACTTCCGCGCGGGCCTTGGCGAGCAGCGCGTCCACGCCGGTCGGCAACACCTTGATCACAGGACACCTCCGATGAGCAGCGAGGCGGCGACGCCCCGGGCGTGCAGTCCATCCAGTCGTTCGAGTCGTACGTGTGCGGAGAGCACGCCGACGGCCGCTTCCACGGCGGCTTCGGCGGCTCCCGCGATGCGCAGCACGGCGTCGTCCGCGGTCAGGGCGACGGTCACCGCGACGCCGGGCGCGGCGGTGAGCAGCCAGTCGACGGCGGCGCGGGCGGTCGTGCCGGGCAGCCGGAAGCAGGCCTGCGCGACGGGCCCGCTGTGCCAGTAGCGCCAGTCCTCGCGGACTTCGCGGTGCCCGGTCACGTGACCGAGCGCGGCGATGGTGGTGACCAGGTCCTCCTCGGCGAGCAGGTCGGCGGTCACGCCGCGGCGGCGCAGCTCGCGGCGGGTGCGGCGGGTCGAGTTGCCGAGCACGCGGACGACCTCGTCGTCGTGCCAGAGCTCCGGCGTCCGCTTCGCCTGCACCGCGACCCAGGCCCGCGGTCGCCGCACCTGGCCGCGCCCGACGTGCAAGACGACCCGGACGTCCGGCCCGGCCAGCCCGGCGAGCACGCGGGGAGCGGCCAGCCGCGGTCGCAACACCGCCACCACCCCGCCGGGCCCGTGCACGTGGTCCCCCTCCACCCACGCGCCGGGCGCGACGACCTCCAACAACCCCCCGCTGCGCCGCCGCCGGACCCGGAACGCCACGTACCGCCCGACCCACTCGGACACCCACCGCCGCCGCCACCGGCCCAACGCCGAGAGCAGCACGACCGCCGCCGCGACCCACAGCGGAACCGCCACGGGCCAGGGCGATCCGACCCCGAACAGCACCGTGAGCACGGCGAGCTGGGCGCACACGAACCTGGTCATCGCGATCCCCCCGACACCCGGACCCGGTTCGAACGGGCAGGACGAACGCCGGGCCCGCGGACCAAGCCACCCGAACCGCGTGCCAGGCCGCCACCCGCGCCCGAACCGCGGCCCGGCACCGACAACGGCCCAGCCGTCCATCCCACACCGACACAGACACCAACACCGGCACCGCGAGCACGACCCCGCATCACGCGGCCACCTCCCGGCGCGCCCGCACCAGCTCCGGCCCCGGCTCGACACCCAGCTCGGCGGCCAGGAAGTCGCACACCCGCTGGTACTCCGACAGCGCGTTCGCCCGCCGACCGGCCGCGTGCAGCGCCCGCACCAGCCGCGCCCACGCCCCCTCCCGCAACGGGTCCTCCGCGGTCAACGTCCGCAGCACGGCGATCGCCTCGCCGTGCCTGCCCACCGCCGCGTACGCGTCCGCCAGCCGCTCCCGCAGCTCCCACCGCAGTTCGCGCAGCCAAGCCGTCGCCGCCAACGCCGTCTCCGCCCGCAACTCCGCGAACGGCGCGCCCCGCCACAACTCCAGCGCCGACGTCAGGCAGTCGACGGCCTCCGGCGGGCTCACCCGAGCGGACCGGTCCAGCAGGGCACGGGCGACGTCGGCGTCCACCTCGCCCGGCGCGACGTGCAGCCGGTAGGACCGCGGCCTGGCGTCGATGCGCCCCGCGGGCACGACCTGCCGGAGCTGCCAGACGTAGGTGCGCACGTTCCGCGAGGCCGACGGCGGAACGGCCTGTTCCTGCCAGATCTCGTCGATCAGCTCCTCTAGGCTGACCCAGGCGTTAGCGTGCAGGAGCAACGTGGCCAGCAGGGTGGCGGGCTTGCGCGGCCCGTCTTGCGGGCCGAGGACTCGGAAGATCACGCCACGAACGATCCGTCACGACACATGAGGTTCTGATGACATGCGGGTGATGGTGGTGGAGGACGACGAGAACCTCCGGGTCGCCGTGGCGGCCGAGTTGCGCGGCGCCGGGCTGGACGTGGACACCGCGGCCGACGTCCCCGCCGCGGATCGCGCGTTCGCCCGCACCGACTACGCGTGCGTGGTGTTCGACCGGATGCTGGGCGACGACGACGCCATCGACTACGTCCAGCGACAACGCGCACGCGGCTGGACGACGCCGGTGCTCTTCCTCACCGCGCGGGACACCGTCGGCGACCGGGTGGCGGGCTTCGCCCACGGCGGCGACGACTACCTGGTCAAACCGTTCGCCGTCGAGGAGTTGACCGCCCGGGTGCACAAGCTGTGCCGCCGCGCGGGCGTCGGCCGGCCGGCCGTGCTGCGCCACGCCGACCTCGAGGTGGACTGCATCCGGCACGAGGTGCGCCGCGCCGGCGTGCTGCTGTCGTTGTCCGGCCTGGAGTTCGCGGTGCTGGAGTACCTCGCCGCGCACGTCGGCCAGGTGGTCACGCGCACCGACCTGATCGAGCACTGCTGGGACGACGAGCCCATGGCCAACGTGGTGGAAGCCGTGATCAAGAGACTGCGCCGCAAGCTGCACGGGCCCGAGCTGATCCACACCGTCCACGGGCACGGCTACCGGCTGGGCGCCGCATGAGCGGCGGCGCGAGCGGCTCCGCGGCGCGCTTGCGCAGCCTGCGACGGCTGCTCACCGTGCTGTTCACCGCGATGAACACCGCCGGGCTGCTGGTGTTCGCCATCCTGGTGATCCAGAACGACGGCGAGCAGGGCATCGACAAGCTGGACGCCGACCTGCACCGCGTCACCGACGTGGTGAGCAGGCTCATCGACTACGACGACTCGTTGATCACCGCGGACCTCGTGGACGACCCCGTGAACCGCAACTGCCCCCAGTTCGTGATCCTCTCCGGCGGCGCCACCCGCGAGTTCGGCAGCCACCGCAGCGAACGCACCTGCGTGAACGCCGACATGGGCGTGCTCAGCGCCCTCGCGACCACCGCCGTGAGCCAGGAAGTCCTGGTGACCGGGCCGAAGGACGGCCTGCGGGTCCGCGCCCAGCCCGTGAAGACCGCGGACGACGAGGTGGTCGGCGCGATCGTCGCCTACACCGACCTCGCCCCGGAACGGGCGCGCCACCTCGGCACGGTGTGGCGCGTGGTCGGCGGCTGCCTGGTCCTGGTGATCGCGCTCGGCCTCGCCGGGCACGTGCTGTCGGGCCGCGCGATCCGGCCCGCCGCGGCGGCGTTGGAGCAGCAAGAGGTGCTGCTCGCCGAAACCGCGCACGACCTGCGGACACCGGTGGCCGCGCTGCGCGCGTTGGCCGAGACCGCGATGCGCAACCCCGACCAGCACGCCGAACTGCTGCCGCGCACGGTGGGGCTGGCCGCGCGGATGGGCGGCATCATCGACGGCCTGCTGGTCCGGGCCCGGCTGGCGGCGGGCGTCGAGCACCTGGCGATCCAGCCGATCTGGCTGGACCAGCTCGTCGCGGTGGTGGTCGAGGAGACGCCCGCGCCGGACGTCGAGGTCACCGTCGCCGCCGCGCCGACCATGGTCAACGCCGACCCGACCCTGCTGCAACGCGCGATCGGCAACCTGCTGGCCAACGCCCTGCGGCACGGTCGCCGCCCGGACGGCGACGCGAAGGTGCACATCACCGTCGCGGGCGGCCGGGTGACGGTGGCCGACAACGGGCCGGGCATCGACCCGGAGGCGGCCGAGCGCGTGTTCGACCGGTTCACCACCTCCGGCGCGTCCGCCGGGCTCGGGCTCGCGATCGTGCGCTGGGTCGCCCTGGCGCACGGCGGCACGCTGCGGGTCTACAACGCCGAGGAGGGCGGGGCGATCTTCGAGCTGTCCCTGCCGGTCAGCGGACCGTGAACGTCTCCCACGGCTTGAGCCGCACCCAGTCGTCGTCCAACCGGTACGCGAGGTAGTACGTGTACCGGCCGGGGGTGTCGAAGGAACGCCGGAACGCGATCTCCTGCGTGGTCGTGCCGACCGCGTGGTCGCGGATCTCGTCGAAGTCGTGCGAGGTGTTGGTGGAGCGCTGCACCACCTGGACGGTGAGCGCGCGCACGGTGATCGGCCGGTCGGCGGCGACCGAGGCGCGCACCACGACCTCGTCGCCCGCCTCGGGCAGCCGGGGTTCCAGGCTGAGCGTGGCGACGACGGTCGGCGTCGGCGGCAGCTCGGCGACGGGGACGTCGCGCTCGCCGGTCAGCACGACCGCGAGGACGAGCACCACCACCAGCGCCGGCACGCCGAGGAGCAGCAGGAACCGGGAACGAGACAAGGGCTGGACCGTTTCTGTATCGGGTGCCATACGCTACGTGATCGCAGACTAGGGGGTCGGTGTTATGGGGAGATCCGCGAAGTGGCGTGGCCGGGCGCCGGTCGCCTTGTTGACCGCGGCCAGCCTCACCGTGGTCGGCTTGGCCATCGGTGGCGCGTCGGGCGTGCCGGAGCTGGAGTTCCTGAAACCGGGGCACTGGGTGCTGAACTCGGCGCTGGGCAAGGTGTTCCACGTCGACGGATCGACCAAGCAGGTCAACGCCGAGGTGGCCGTGCCGGGCGCCGACCGGGGCAGCCTGGTGGTGCAGAGCGACACCAGCGGCTACGTCGTCGGGCGCGGAAAGTACACCGAGTTCGGCAAGTCGACGCTGCGGGTGGAGGGGACCACCGCCGCGCCGACCGACGACGAGGTGCCGGTCGCGCTGGAGGTCGCGGGCGGCCCGTACCTGGTCTACCGCGAGGCGGGCAAGGTGGTGCGGCTCGGCACCGACCACGCGGAACCGATCTCGACCAACGAGCCGCTGGGCAACCCCGTGGCCACCCCCGACGGCGCGGTGTGGCTGCACTACACGCAGAGCGGCCGGCTGTGCCGGTTGTCGCCGGGCACCACCGCGCCGTCCTGCCCGGCGACGGTGGCGGAGGGGCACACGGGCGGGCTGTCCGTCGTCGCCGACAAGCCGGTGTTCGTCGACACCACGTCCGACACGATGCACCTGGCCGAGGACATGAGCCGGATGAGGCCGCTCGGCGCGGACGTGCCCGACGACGCGAAGATCGGCCCCGGTGACGTGGCGGGCCGCGTGCCGGTGCTCGACCCGAGGGGCAAGCTGCACCTGGTGGACAGCGCGGACGTGGTCGGCGACCGCCCGCCGGCGGAGACCGTCGTCGTGCAGCTGGAGCCGGGCGACTACACCGCGCCGTTGACCACCGGCACCACCGTGGCGGTGCTCGACCAGCGCAACGGCACGCTGCACACCTACGACAGCACCGGCGGCAAGCACCAGAAGACGCCCGTGCCCGCCGAGCGCGGCACGCCCAGGTTGACCAAGGGCGACGACACGCGCGTCTACGTCGAGAGCGGCGAGGGCAAGCACGTGCTCATCGTCGACCCCGAGGGCAAGGTGACGCCGGTGCCGGTGAACGGCACGCAGCTGTCCGCGTCCCGAGGGCAGTCGCCGACGGAGACGACGACCCAGACGACCGACCAGCCGGTCGGCACCCAGCCACAGGCCCCGCTGCCGACCTCGCAGCAGCCGACCCGCCGGCAGACGCCGCCACCGCCGCCGGTGGTGCCGGCCAGCCCGCCGGGCGCGCCGAGCGGCCTGACCGCCACCGCGGGCAACGGCACCGCGTCGCTGGCCTGGGGCGCGGCTCCGGACAACGGCGCGCCGGTCACGGCCTACCACGTCTCGTGGAACGGCGGCGCGCAGACGGTCGGCGGCGGCACCCGCGCCTTCACCGCGAACGGCCTGGCCAACGGCACCGCGTACACGTTCACCGTGACCGCCCAGAACTCGGCCGGCCGGGGTCCGGGCTCCCAGGCGAGCGCCACACCGTTCCAGGTGCCCACGATCACGATCTCGCGCGGCGCGGACAGCAACGACGGCTGCGAACCACCGGACTGCTCGCTGATCCACATCGAGATGCGCGGGTTCGCGCCGAACACCGACTACGACATCATCCCCTACTCGACCAAGTGGGGACAGTTCAACACCGGCCACGGCACCCGCACCGACGCGCAGGGCAACAAGACGACCAGCCGGTTCGCCTTCAGCGGTGTCGGCCAAGAGGTGTGGGTGGTCGCCGGTGGCGTCACCTCGAACCGCTTGTACTGGGAGGACCGGTGACCGTGCCCAACCCCACCGCGCCCAACCCCACCGCGCCCAAGGCGACCCGGGCGTACCAGGCCATCGCGGACAACGTGCAGCGCGTCGTGCGCGGCAAGCCCGAGGTGGTGCGGTTGGCCGTGGCCGCGTTGCTGGCCGAGGGGCACCTGCTCGTCGAGGACGTGCCCGGCCTGGGCAAGACCACGTTGGCGCGCTGCCTGGCGCGCAGCGTGGGCGGCACGTGGAGCCGCATCCAGTTCACCCCCGACCTGCTGCCGGGCGACGTCACCGGTGTGACCGTGTACCACCAGAAGACCGAGCGGTTCGAGTTCCACCCCGGCGGCGTGTTCGCCAACGTGGTGCTGGCCGACGAGGTCAACCGGGGCACGCCGAAGACCCAGTCGGCGCTGCTGGAGGTGATGAGCGAGCGGCGGGTCACGGTCGACTCGACGGCGCACGAGGTGCCGCACCCGTTCCTGGTGGTGGCCACCCAGAACCCGATCGAGATGGAGGGCACGTACCGGTTGCCCGAGGCGCAGCTCGACCGGTTCCTGATGCGGTTGTCGGTCGGGTACCCGGACCTGGCCGCCGAGGTGCTGGTGGTGATGAGCGACGCCGCGCGGGTCGGGCCGGACGACCTCGAACCGGTGATCGACGTCCCCGCGCTGCGCGAGGCGATCACCGAGGTCCGCGGCTCGCACCTCGCGCCCGCGATCGTCGAGTACGCCGTGCGGCTCGCGGCGGCCACCCGGGAGCACGCCGCCGTGCGCTGGGGCGCGAGCCCGCGCGGCAGCATCGCCCTCGTGCGGGCGGCGCAGGCGTTGGCCGCGACCGAGGGTCGGCTGTTCGTGACGCCGGACGACATCAAGGCCGTGGCCGAGCCGGTGCTGGCGCACCGGTTGGTGCTGACGCCCGACGCGGAGCTGAACCAGCGGCGGACCGCCGAGGTGGTCGCGGAGGTGCTCGGCACGGTCGCGGCACCGCTCGCGGCGGGCTGACCGGTGCGGTTGACCCGGCGCGGCGTCGCCGTGCTCGTCGTGGCCCTGCTGTGCGGTGTCGGCGGTCTGGTGGCCGGCTACCCGTTGTTCCAGGCGTTGGCCGGGCTGTCGGTGGGCGCGGTGCTGGCGGCGTTCCTCGTCGCGGCCCGTCGTCCGCGCGTCGACGTGCGGCGTGACGTCTACCCCGACCGGGTCGAGCGCGGCAAACCCGCGCTGGCGCGGCTGGACGTGCGGCACGCGGGCGGCGGCTTCACCGCGCGGGACCGGTGCGGTCCGCACGTGCGCGCCGTGGTCGTGCGGGCGGACGCGGTGTACCGGTACGAGCTGCCGACCACGTCGCGCGGCAGGCACACCGTCGGCCCGCTGGCGATCGAACGCGCCGACCCGCTCGGCCTGGTGCGCAACCTGGTGGACACCGGCGACACGGTGACGCTGTGGGTGCACCCCCGGCTGCACCCGGCGCGGCCGTTCGCGGGCGGCTACCGGCGGCACCACCACGACGGCCCGACCACCGACCAGTCCCCGCGCGGCTCGCTGGACCTGCGCGAGGTGCGCGAGTACGTGCCCGGCGACGAGGTGCGGCTGGTGCACTGGAAGGCGACCGCGCGGACCGGGAAGCTGATGGTGCGCGACTACGCCGACCCCGACCAGCCGCGGTTCACGCTGCTGCTGGACACCCGGCACGCCAAGGGTTTCGAGGAGGCCGTGGAGATCGCCGCGTCCCTGCTGCACGCGGGTGTCGTCGCCGGTCGGCACGGCCGGCTGCTGACGCCGTGCGGGGTGGACGTGACGGTGCGGGGCGGTGTGGTGGGCGCGCGGCGGTTGATGGACGAGCTGTGCGTGCTGGACGTGCGGCCGGGGTCGGCGTTGCCGTCCCGTCCGCCCGGCAGCCTGGTGGTGGTGACCGCGGGTCCGCTGGACGCGATCGCGCCGTTGCGGCCCGATGTCGTGTTCTCGCTCGGCGGTCCCGGCGAGGTCGCCGACGCGCGGGTGATCTGGGCGCCGGACGCCGAACGGGCGGTGCGGCGGTGGAACGAGGCGGTGGGGTGAGCGTGGTCGTGCGGGGATCGGTCGCCGTGTACGCGGCCGCCGCGGTGGCGGGTCTGCTGTTCGGGCCGGTGTTCGGGGTCGGCGCGTTGCTGCTGCCGGTCGGCGCGGCGCTGCTGCCCGCGTTGGGCGTCACGTTGTGGTTGCGGTCGAGTGAGGCGTGGCGTGCGGTGGCGGCGGCCGTGGCGGGGCTGGCGGGGCTGCTCGTGGCGTTGCGCGCCGACCCGTCGGCGGTGCTCTCGGGCGTGACGGGGTCGTGGCGCCTGGCGTTGCAGACGACGTGGCCGGCGCGGCCGGAGCCCGAGGTCGTCGTGTTCGTGCCGCTGCTGGTGCTGGCCGCCGCGGTGTTCGGGGTCGAACTGCTGCTGCGGCTGCGCGCGCCGCTGGTCTCGCTCGTGCCCGCGTTGGGCGTGGTGGTGTTGAGCCAGGCCTACGCGGCGGCAGGTGGGGTGGCGGCGATCCTGGCGGCGCTCGCGTTCGCGGCGTGCGGTGTGGTGGTCGTGGCGCGGGACGTGCCGTGGGCGGCCGTCGCGCTGGGCGTCGTCGGCGCGGTGGCGCTGGGTGCGGTGTCTACGGGTCCGGCCTGGTCGTTGCGGACGGGTGAGTCCGCGCCGCTCGCGTCGCCGCGGGTGGCCAGTCCGCTGGACCTGGTGGCGTCGCGGTTGGCCGACCCGTCTACGCCGGTGTTCGAGTACGCGTCGGCCGACGCGGAGCCCGTGGACCGGTGGCCGATCGCGGTGCTGGACGAGTTCGACGGGGTGAACTGGACGCCCGGCGGCGAGCTGCGGCGGATGGGCGCGGGGCTGCCGGACGACGTCGGCGGTTCGGTCACCCGGTCGGCGCGGGTGGAGCTGCTGGGGTCGTTGGGCGGTCCCTGGCTGCCGAGCCAGCCGCGTCCGGCCGCCGTGGACGGGGTGGACGCGCTCGTCGACCCCGCGCGTGGCACGTTGCTGGCGGAGCGGCCTTCGGCGTACACGGTGACGTGGTGGGAGCCGCGGGTCGACCCGGTGTCGTTGATGGGCAAGGCGATCGACCCGGCCGCGCCGGGCGGGTTCGCCGGTGTCGGCGCGGTGCCGGCCGGTGTGGAGGCGGTGGCGCGGGACGCGGTGGCCGGCATGCGGTCGTCGTTCCAGACGGCGTTGGTGCTGGAGCAGTTCATGCGCCGCGAGTACGAGCTGGTGACGTCCGGCGACCTGCCGACCGGGCACGGTTGGCCGCAGTTGGAGCGGTTCCTGCTGGTCGACAAGCGCGGCACGAGCGAGCAGTTCGCGGCGGCCTACGTGGCGATGGCGCGGCTGCTGGCGATCCCGGCGCGGCTGGTGGTCGGGTTCGCCGGGTCTGGTGACGAGTCGGTGGTGCGCAACGGTGACGCCATGGCGTGGCCCGAGGTGGCCGTGGCCGGTGTCGGGTGGGTGGCGCTGGACCCGACGGGGTCGGCGCGGGTGTCCTCGGCTTCGGCGGGGTTGGCCGAGGTGACGGAG
The DNA here is from genome assembly GCF_040295345.1 of Actinosynnema sp. NPDC002837. Classification (NCBI taxonomy): domain Bacteria; kingdom Bacillati; phylum Actinomycetota; class Actinomycetes; order Pseudonocardiales; family Pseudonocardiaceae; genus Actinosynnema; species Actinosynnema sp. NPDC002837. Next base: position 16,240 of record NZ_JBEOVG010000084.1, on the reverse strand, counting down.
GAGGCGCGCGACCAGCTGCCGCCGGTGGAGGACCTGGCGCCGCCCGTGCTGCCGCCACCGGGCGCCGGCGACGTCGCCCCGCCGGTGCGGGTGCCGTGGGGGGCGTTGCTGTGGTTGGTCGTCGTGCCGCCGGCGGGGTGGTTGGTCGGCGTGCCGCTGGTCGCCGGGGTGCGGTCGTGGCGTCGGCGGCGTTCCGGGACGGTGGCGGACGCGTGGGCCGAGGTGCGGGATCGCCTGCGGCGGCACGGGGTGGCGGTGACGTCGGCGATGACGGTCCGGGACGCCGCGGTGGCCGCGCGGCCGGTCGTCGACCGGTCCACAGTGGACGCGTTGTCGGGCCTGGCGATGGCGGTGGACGTCACGATGTGGTCGGGTGCGCCGGTCGACGCGCGGGTGCACGCGTGGGCCTCGGTTCGGGCGGTGCGGTCCGGGTTGGCCCGTCGTCCGCTGAAGGCGCGGTTGCGGGCGCTGCTCCGGTACTGAGCCGGTACCGGGCTACCTGCCGCAGACCGCGTCGCGGATGCCCTTGGGCTGGCTGACGTAGACGTTGTCGCGGTCGGTGCCCTGGACCTCGAAGCAGTACTTGCGGCCGGGCTCGACCGGGATCTGCGTGGTCTGCTCGCGCAACTGCACCGTCGCCCGGTTGGGTTGGCCTTCGGGCGCGACGATCACGACGTAGTCCAGCTTCGCCGAGCTGCGCCAGGCGAGCCGCACCTTGTCGCCGGCGTCCTCGACCACTTCCAGCTCGATCTGGACCCCGCCGTTGCCGTCGGGCGTGTTCATGGTGGGCGCCGCGGGTGCGGGTGGTGGTTCGTCCTCGCCGAGGAGGAGGAACGGCGCGGCGGCGAACAGCGCCAACGCGCCCACGATGCCCGCCACCAGCCCGATCCGCCCGGTCCGATCGGTCTTCTTCCCGGTCGGCTTCACCTCGGCGAGGGGCATCCGCACCGGCGGCGCGGGCGGAACGGCCAGGTAGGGCTCCGGCGGCAGGTCGGCCGCGGGTGGTGTCGAGGAGAGGAAGCGCTCGACCATCGGTGAGGCGGCCGGGCGGGGAGGCATCGCGGGCGGCACCTCGTGCGCGGGCAGGTGCGCGCCGGGGCTCGGCGGCGGGCCGAACGGCGACTCGGGGGCCGGTGCAGGCGGTATGTGCGCCGGCGGAACTTGGCCGAGCGGCGCGGACTCCGCACCTCCCGGCGGCGGGCCGAACGGCGACTCAACCGGCAAGGCGTGACCCGGCGCGCCGAAAGCCGACACGTCGCCCGGAGCGGGCGCGACAGGCCCCAGCGGCGCGGCGAAAGGCGGCTCGGCCGGCGGGACGTGGCCCGGCAGCGGGGTGAAAGGCAGCTCCGCCACCGGCGGGGCATAAGGCGAAAGCGATGCCGGTGGTGCGTAAGGCGATGGGCCCGACCCGGCGGCGGGCATCGTGAACGACGGGCCGGGGGCCGGTGCGTAAGTCGTGTCCGCGAAGTCGTCGAAGCCGACACCGGCGATCGCCGCCAGCCGTGCCGCCACGTCCGTCGGACGGGCCTCCGGCTCCCCCGCCAGCAGCGCGCGCACCAGGTCGGCCAGGCCCGCGGGCAGGTCGGCGCGCGTCACCTCCGGCACCGCAGCACCCAGCACGCGCAGCAGGTGTTCCTCCGCCCGCTCCCCCATCCGCCCGGGGTACGGCACCTCGCCCGTCAACGCCAGGTACAGCACGGCGCCCAGCCCGTACAGGTCGGTCCGCGCGTCGCGCACCGCGTCGCGCACGGTCTCCGGCGCGGCGAAGTCCACCGGCGGGTCGGCCGGGAACGCGCGGCGCGCCACCAGCCCGCCGTCGGCCAGCACCGGCTCGCCGGACGGGCGGAACAGGACGTTCGTCGCGGTGACCCCGCCGTGCACGAGCCCGGCGGCGTGCGCGGCGGCCAACGCCTCCGCCAGCACCTGCCCCAGGTCCAGCACCTCGGCCACCGGCAACGCGCCCTCGTGCCGCACCCGCGCCGCCAGCGAGTGCCGGCACAGCTCGGAGCACACCGCCGTGACGCCGTCGGCCAGCTCCTCCACCCCGCGCACGACCGGGGTGAACGGCACCCGCCGCCACTTGCCGATCTCACGTTCCAGCGCGGCACGCGTGCGGCGGTCCAGCGCGACCGGGAACACCTTGTACGCCATCCCGGCGCCCGCGTACACCGTCGCCACCGGGCCCTTGCCCAGCGGTACGAGGTGGTTGCCCTGAGGATTGGCCATCGCGGTGCTCATTGTCCCCACGGTGCCGCACCGCGTCCAGCCGCCCCGCCGCGTGTCCGGTAGCTGCCGCACGACGACCACGGGCGGCGCGGCCGGTCCATCGTGGCGCGCATGAACACCACAGGGCTGGTGCGGGTGACGATCGCCGCACCCCACCGGCGCATCGACTTGGCGCTGCCCGAGCACTCGTCGGTCGCCGAAGTGCTGCCGGGGCTGGTGAAGCACGCGGGCGAACCCCCCGCCGACGACGGCTGGCTGCTGCGCAGACCCGACGGAACGCCGCTGGAACCCGGCCGCACGTTCGCCGCGCACCGCGTGCGCGACGGCGAGGTGCTGCACCTGGCGCACCGGCGCACGGAGTGGCCGGAGCTGGAGTACGACGACCTGGTCGACGTGATCGCGTCCGGTCTCGGCCGCACCTGGGGCCCCCGGCACACCCGGCGGGCCGGTCTGCTCGCGGGCGGACTGCTGGTGCTGCTCGGCGTCGTGCCGATGGCGGCCCTGGGCTCGCCGTGGTGGTCGTGGGGCCTGGCCGCGCTGCTGCTGGCGGCGGGCGTCACGTGCGCGCGGGCGTTCGGCGACGCGGGTGCGGGCGCGGTCGTGGCGGTGTCGGCGCTGCCGTTCGCCGGGCTCGGCGGCGTGCTGTTCGTCGGCGTCGGACCGGGCCTCGGCGCGCCGCACGTGCTGACGGCGTGCTCGGCGGTGGCGGTGGTGGCGGTGCTCGCGTTGATCGGCGTGGCGGAGAAGGCGGTGTGGTTCACCGGCGCGATCACGGCGGCGCTGCTCGGCGCGGGCGGCGCGTGGTTGGCGGCGGACGTGCTGACCGGCGTCGGAGCGGCCGCGGTGGTCGCGGGGGCGGCGCTGGTGTTCTCACCGCTGTGCGCGCCGTTGGCGATCCGGCTGGGCCGGGTGCCGTTGCCGACGTTGCCGCGCACGCCCGCCGACCTGCTCGCCGACCCGCCGCGACCGGCGCGTGCGGCGGTGCGCGAGGCGGTGGTGCGCGCCGACGGGCTGCTGACCGGGATGCTCGCGGGCTGCGCGGTCGTGGTGGTGGCGTGCGCGGTCCTGCTGACGCGCGGTGACGCGTGGGCGCAGGTGCTGCTGGGCGTGCTCGGGGTGGGGCTGTTGCTGCGCGCCCGGCTGTACCCGGCGGTGCGGCAACGGGGGCCGCTGCTCGGCGCCGGCGTCGCGGTGCTGGCGGCCCTGCCGACGGGACCGGCGGTGATCGGGCTCGGGGCGTTCGTGATCGTGGTGGGTCTGGTGAGGGTGAAGCGGAACGCGCGGCTGTCGCGGTACGCGGAGCTGCTGGAGGTCGTCGTGGTGATCTCGGTGGTGCCGGTGGTGTGCGCGGTGCTCGGCCTGTACGGGTACCTGCGCGGGTTGGGGGGCTGAGGCGTGGCGTCGAACCGGGATCAGGTGCAGGCGCAGCAGTTCCTGCTGCAACGCGTGGTGTCGGCGCTGGTCACCGGCGAGAGCGATCCCGAGCAGCCGCCGTTCCGCCGGTCGGTGGTGGCGGCGTTCGGGAGCATCGCGATCGCGGTGGTCGTGCTGGCGGGGTTCGGGGTGTACGGGATGGTGTCGCCTGGCGGCAGCACGGCGTGGCGCGGCGAGTTCGTGGTGGTGGAGGAGGAGACCGGCGCGCGGCACGTGTACCTGGACGGGCGGCTGCACCCGGTGGCGAACTACGTGTCGGCGTTGCTGGCCCTGGGCAAGCACGCGGACACGCGCACGGTGTCACGGGAGTCGTTGGCCGGTGTGCCGCGCGGTCCGCGGATCGGGATCGCGGACGCGCCCGACTCACTGCCCGGCCCGGCCCGGCTGCTCACCGGCGGCTGGACGATGTGCTCCCAGCCCCGCGCGGACGTCACCGGCGCCACCGTGAACGACTCGGTGCTCGTCGTCGGCGGCGGCGTCCCGGGCGGGCGGGCGCTGTCGTCGGAGGCGCTGCTGGTCGAGGTGCCGGACACCGGTGACCAGTACCTGCTCCTGCGTGGTTTCCGGCACCGGATCAAGGAGGCCGACGCGGTGGCGGTGGGTCTGGCGCTGCGGTCGCAGCCGCGGGCCAGGGTCGGTTCGGCGCTGGTCGACGTGCTGCCGGCGGGCGAGCCGATCGCGCCGATCGCGTTGCCGGACACCGGTGCGGCGTCCAAGGCGGCGCCGGGCGCTCGGATCGGCCAGTTGCTGGTGGTCGAGACGTCCGGTGGCGAGGTCCAGCACTACCTGGCCGAGGCGGAGGCGCTGCGGCCGATCTCGCAGTTGCAGTACGACGTCCAACGGGCCTTCCCGCCGACCGCCCAGGCCTACGACGGCGGGCAGCCGGTCGGCATCCCGCTGGGTCTGGTGGTGGCGGGCCAGGCGAAGCAGGGGCCGCCGGTGGCGACCGGGCCGGGCAAGCCGCCCACCACGCGGCCGGAGTTCGCCGCGGTGGACGGCTCGGCGCTGTGCGCGGCGTTCGACGGGGAGGGTGCGCCGCCCACGCTCGTGGTGGACCCCGACCTGCCGGACCCGGACCCCCTGATGACCGCCACCGCCCGCCGCACCGGAACGGGGACGCCGCTCGCCGACCGCGTCGTGGTGCCGCCGGGCCGTGCGGCGGTGGTCGAGGTGATGCCGGGCCCGGACGCCCCCGTGGGCACGGTGGCGCTGGTGACCGACCAGGGTCGCGCCCACTCGCTGGCGAGCCGTGAGCTGCTGGAAGTGCTGGGGTACGAGGACATCACACCCGTGCGGCTGCCGGTGAGCCTGGTCTCCCGCGTGCCGCACGGCTCCCCGCTCGACCCGGCCGCCGCCCTCCGCCGCGCCTGAGCCCCGACGACAGCACAGCGCACCGCCCGTCGCTCGTGGCGACGGGCGGTGCGGTGCGTTCCGGTCAGCGGCCGGTCAGGGGCGACCTCGGTTCCTCGGTCTGCCACAGCTCCTCGTCCAGCGCGTCCGCCTCGGCGGTCCGCCGCCGGTCGGTCCGGGTCGGCAGCACGCCACCGGTGCTCGCCCTGCCCCGCAACGCCTCCGGAACTCCCGGCGTGCCGACGCGCGCACGTCCCCGGCCGGCCGGCGGGCGTTGCGCCTCGCCCGGCTTCGGCTTGCCGGAAGCGGGCTGCGCGGCGCCCGACATCGGCGGCACCATCGGCGGCACGCCGCCCCGCGTCGCCGGCTGGGACGTCGACGTGGTGCCCGCCACCGGCAACGCGGGTGGTGGCGGCGGGGTCGAAGCGACGGCCGAGACCGTGCCCGGCTTCGCCGCCCGGGGGATCATCGGCACGCCCGACTGACCGGTCAGGCCCGCCCCTCCGACACCCCGCCCGCCGACACCCCGCCCGCCGACACCGCGTGCGGACAACGCCGGCGCGACGCCCGGCGGCGCGACCGGGAACTGCGGCAGCGCCGTGGTCGGACGGGTCTGCGGCAGGTCCACCGGCGGTGGCACGGACGGCGGTTTCGGCGGGGCCACCGCGCCACCGGACAGGGCCGGACCACCGGCCGCCCCACCGCCGGCGGCCGGACCACCGGCGGGAGCACCCGCCGCGCCGCCCGCCGGAGCACCGGCCGGACCGCCCGCGGGACCGCCACCGGGACCACCGGCCGGACCGCCACCGGGGCCGCCGCCCGTGGCCTCAGGACCACCACCGCCGCCCGCCGACGTGACGCCCGCGCCCTGCCCGGCCGCCTGGACGGCGTTCGTCGCCTCCGTGAACAGCCTGCCCAGCTCCGCCATCCGCGCCGCCGCCCGCTGCTGCAACTCCGCGAACTGGCCCTCGATGGACCCGGCGCCACCTGAGTTCAGGTCGGCCATCAGCTGCTTCTGCGTCAGCAGGCACCTCGCGATGAACTCCTGCGCCTCCGGGATGTCCTCGACGAGCTTGTCCAACGCCACCCACGGCTGCGCCGCGTCGATCCGCGCGACCCACTCGGCCATCCCGCGCTCCGCCTTCGACGCCCGTGCCACGAACAGGTCACCGGCCTGGTCGGTCCACTGTGGAGCGATGGTGGCGATCTCCTGGCCCAGCGACGCGCCGGACCTCGCCAGCTCGTCCCGCGCCTCCACCCACATCCGGCGCGCCAGCCGCAACCGCGGGAGGTGGCTGACCTCCTTGCGCACCATCGCGTCCATCTGCTCCAGCGACATCCCCGCGTAGCTCATGACATCCCCGCCGGCAACCGGCCGGGCCCACGACGCGTGATGCCCGCCAGGCGGGCCGCCTCGACGAACTCGGGCGCGGGCCCGAGCGGCGCGGTCTCGCCCGCCCGGACCAGCGCCTCGGCCGCGACGCCGTCCCCGCGCACGTAGTCCTCGGCGCACGCCAGCGCGATCTCCCGGCACCGGTCCAGCTCCTGGTCCACGGCGGTCAGGTACATGGTCAGCGCGGTGGTCGAGGCCTCGTCGGCCGCCTGGAACGGCGGGCACTCCAGCACCCCGCCGCCACAGCCCTCCGGCACCGCCAGCGACGCCACTCTCGTCAGGTCCAAGGGCCGTGGCCGGAACCCGGCCATGCCCTCGCTCGTCCCGTTGATCACCGATTACTCCCTCGGTCCGGATCTGCCACTTGCACCAGCGACGGCGCGCGCCGCCGGTCGACCAGCCGGCCGCGCCCCGGTGGCAGCGGCTCGGGTTTGAGGCCGCCGAGCAGCGGCCCCTCGTTGCGGTCGCCGGACAGCATCAGCCCCGGCGAACCGACGTCGCGCAGCCTGGCGACGAACGTCTCGAACAGCGCGCGCCCCGCACCACCGGTCCGCCGCGTGAGCACGACGTGCAGCCCGATGTCACGTCCCTGCGGCAGGTACGGCAGCAGCGCCAGCAACGGGTTGTCCAGGCCGGTCGCGACCAGGTCGTAGTCGTCCACCAGCACGAACAGCTCCGGTCCGGTCCACCAGTTCCGCGCGCGCAACCGCTCCGCCGTCACGTCCGGGCCGGGCAGCCGCGCCGCCATCGCCCGCGCCGCCTCCGACATCAGGTGCGTGGTGGTCGACGTGTCGCCGCCGTAGCCGAGCAGGTGGGTGTCCGGCACGTCGCCGACCAGGCCCCGCCGGTGGTCCACCACCAGCAGCCTGGCCTGCTCGGGCGTGCGGTTGGCCACGATCCGACGGGCCAGCAACCGCAGGAACGACGTCTTGCCGGACTCCGCGTCGCCCAGCACCAGGAAGTGCGCGTCGGCCGCGAAGTCCAGGTGCACCGGCCCCAGGTCGTGCTCGGCCACGCCGATCGCGAACCGCAGGTCCGAGTCGACCGCGGGCAGGTCGGCCTGCGCCACCCGGCCGGGCAGCAACCGCACCGGGGGCGCGGGCGGGCCGGGCCAGGCCGCGGCCACCGCGTCCACCAGCTCACCGAGCGCGGGCGTCGCGCTGTCCACGTCGGACCGGCCGTCGATCCGCGGCAGCGCCACCAGCAGGTGGTGCTTGCCCGGCGTGATGCCGCGCCCCGGCGCGCCCTCGGGCACCGCGGCCGCGCTGCGCCGGTCCACCACGCTGTCCATCGGGTCGCCCAACCGCAGCTCCACCCGGCTGCCGAACAGGTCCCGGATGCCCGGCCGCAGGTCGAACGGCCGCGCGCACGCGCCCACCACGTGCACCCCGAACGACAACCCGCGCGTCGCGATGTCGGAGACCACGTCCTCCAGGTCCTCGAACTCCTTGCGCAACGTCTGCCAGCCGTCGATCACCAGGAACACGTCGCCGTGCGGCTCGTCCGCGAACCGCCCCTCGCGCCGCAGCGCCCGGAACCCCGCGATGCCGTCCACGTCGTGCTCGGCGAACAGCCGCTCCCGCCGTTCCAGCACCGCGGCCACCTCGGCCACGGTCCGCCGCACGGCACCCGCCTGCTGCCGGCCCGCCACCCCGCCGACGTGCGGCAGCCCGCGCAACGCGCCCAGCAGCCCGCCGCCGAAGTCCAGGCAGTAGAACTGCGCCTCCGCCGGCGTGTGGGTCAGCGCCAGGCTCGCCACCACCGTCCGCAGCGCCGTGCTGCGCCCGCTGCGCGGCCCGCCCACCACCAGCACGTGCCCGGCCGCGCCGGACAGGTCGAGCTCCAGCAGGTCGCGCCGCTGCTCGAACGGCCGGTCCACCAGGCCCACCACCGCGTGCAGCCCGCCGTTGCGCCGCGCGTCCACCGGGCACAGCCCGCGCACGGGATCCGTGCCGAGGGCCCTCACCAGTTCGTCCAAAGTGGACGACCGGTCCAGCGGCGGCAGCCACACCTGGTGCGCGGGCGTGCCGCGACCGGCCAACCGGTCGACCAGGATGTCCAGCAGGCTCTCGCCCACCGCGTCCTCGTCCACCGGGTCCGACACGGGCACGACCGGCGGCGCCACGTAGTCGGTGGTGAACAGCGCCATCCCCGGCACCTCGACCGAGCCCGCCGCCACACCCGTCCCGGGCCTGCGGTGCACCCCCGACACGTACGCCGACCGGAACCGCACCATCGGCTCCGTGCCGAACTTCAGGTAACCGTGGCCGGGCGCGCGGGGCAGGCTGAACGCGTCCGTGACGCCCAGCACGGTCCGGCTCTCCAGCTCCGAGAACGTGCGCAACCCGATCCGGTACGACAGGTGCGTGTCCAGCCCGCGCAACCGGCCCTCCTCCAACCGCTGGCTGGCCAGCAGCAGGTGCACGCCGAGCGACCGGCCCAACCGCCCGATCTGCACGAAGATGTCGACGAAATCGGGCTTGGCCGACAGCAGCTCGCTGAACTCGTCGCACACCACCAGCAGCGTCGGCACCTCGGGCAGCGGCGCGCCCGCCGCACGCGCCCGGTCGTAGTCGCGCAACGAGGCGAAGTTGCCCGCCGCGCGCAGCAGCTCCTGGCGGCGCACCAGCTCGCCGTTCACCGCGTCGGCCATCCGGTCGACCAGCGGCAGCTCGTCGACCAGGTTGGTGATCACCGCGCTGGTGTGCGGCAACCGGTCCAGGGTCGCGAACGTCGCGCCGCCCTTGAAGTCGATCAACGCGAAGTTCAGCGACTCGGGTGGGTGCGTCAGCGCCAGCCCCAGCACCAGGGTGCGCAGCAGCTCGCTCTTGCCCGACCCGGTCGCGCCGATGAGCAGCCCGTGCGGCCCCATGCCGTCCTGCGCGGACTCCTTCAGGTCCAGCTCGACCGGCGTGCCGTCCTCGCGGATGCCGAACAGGATGCGCAGCCGGTCCCGGTTGGGCCGCGGCTGCCAGTTCTCCCCCGGCTCGTAGGAGTACACCTCGCCCAGGTCGAGCAGGTCCTCCAGACCGGTGTCACCCGCCAGCGGCTGCTCGCCCGCGCTGCCCGCGGTCAGCCGCAACGGCGCCAGCTCACGGGCCAGCGCCTCGGCGGAGGGCAGGTCGAGCACGTCGGCGCGACCCAGCTCGACGTCGCCCTCCACCGTCCGCGCGCTCAGCACACCGTCCCCGGACACCTCCAACGCCAACGTCCCCCGCTCCGGCACGCGCGGCAGCGACGACGACAGGTCCAGCACGGTCACGCCCTCGACCCCGCCGCCGGTCATCAGGTGGTCCGAACCCGCGACCGCGCCGCCGTCCAGCACCACCACCAGGTGCGGCCCGGCCGTGCCCCGCGCGCCGTCGGGGTCGAACCGGGGCCGGTCGGCGAGCAGGTCGTCCAGCAACGCCTCCAGCGCGACCACGCCGGAGGTCACCAGGCGCACCGGTCCCACCGCGTCGGCGCGGTCGGGGTGCAGGGCGTGCGGCAGCCACTTGACCCACTCCCACAACGGCCGCCGGGCGTCGTCCGCGCACACCGCCACCCGCACGTCGTCCGGCGCCTGCAACACCGCCAGCTGCGCCAGCACCACCCGCGCCAACGCCACCGCGCGTTCCCGGTCGCCGCCGAGGTGGATCACGCCGAACCCCGCCAACGCCAGCGCCAGCGGCAGGTCGGCCACCGTCGCGTAGGTGGTCAGGAACCGCCGCAACGCCAAGGCGGACAACGGTTCCAGCCGCTCCAGCGGCACGGTGTCCGGCGGCACGAGGTCCAGCGCCGGGCTCTGCGGGCCGAGTCCGACGCGCACGACGGCGAAGTCCGCGTCGGACCGGCGCCTCTCCCACCGCCGGTCCGACGCGGCGAGCGTCAGCAGCGCGTCCGGCTCGGGGTGCAGGTGGGCCAGCGCGTCGCGCTGGCGGCGGATCGACCGGGTGACCCGCACCCGGTGCTGCGCGAGCTGCCGCAGGTACGACCGCCGGGCCTGCGCCATCTCCCGCTTGCTCGGACCGCTGTTGTTCAGCAACGACACCAGCACCATCGCCAGCATCGCCACGCCGAAGAGCCCGAACACGACGAACCGCAGCGCGCCGCTCGTGCCGCCGCCGAACACCAGCAGCATCGCCGCCATGATCGCCACCATCGGCAGCACCACGACCAGCTGCGTCCACGCGCGGGCGGCGGGCTGGGGCAGCTCGGGCGGCGCCTCCAGCACCAGCTCGCCGGACGGCATCTCCGGCGCGGGCCTGCGCCGGGGCCTCGTCACCACCACGGTCGCCACGCCGGCTCCCCCTTCGTCGGTGTCGGGACCGATGGTGGTGCCGGGTGGACGGTCGGCGGGCGGTGGTGGCAGGAACGTGCCGCGTGCCGCCGCCGGGCCCGCCCCGCGCGGTTCGCTTGGCAGCGCCGATCGGCAACCAGGGGAAAGGAGAACCGGAGTGCAGGACCAACTTCACGGTGTCACCGAGACACTGGAGCGGGCCGCCGCGATGGCGGCCACCGTGTCCGGTGACATCGAAGGGCACCGGGCGTCGCTGCGTCCCACCGTGGACGCGCTCAAGGGCGCGTGGGAGGGCACCGCGCGGCCCGCGTTCGACTCCGCGCACGCCCAGTGGGAGGCGGGCATCGCCCGGCTCACCACGGCGCTCAACAGCCTCGGCGAGAACACCAGGTTCTCCTCGAACACCTACCTCAACGCCGACCAGGCCTCGGCGTCCGGGCTGAACGCCGTGCAGGGCGCGAGCCCGTTCGGCGGCGCGCTCGGCTGACCGCCGAGCCGGACCAGGAGAGGAACGACATGCTCATCAAGGGCAACTTCGCCCAACTCGAAGGGCTCGCCGCGCAGATCGCCTCGACGGTCGCCAGGGTCGAGCAGGAGATGGACACCTGGCGCACCACCGCCGGCGCCACCTCGGCGGACTGGCTGGACCAGGCGGGTGGCCAGTTCAGCGAGATCAGCGCCGCGTGGCACCAGGTGTCGACCGCGCAGCAGGCCATGCTGCAGGCGCTGCGCGGCGGGGTGGACAAGGCCAACGCCGAACTTCAGCAGGCACTCGGCTCGGCCGTGGCCCGGGTCGGCAGCACGGGAATCTGAGCAGGCACACGGAAAGGCCCCGACGCTCCCGGCGCCGGGGCCTTTCCACACCTCGACTTCCCGCACCTCACCCACTCTTTCCGCACCTCACCGACTCGTTCCGCAACCCTGCAATTTTCCCCACAGGGCCGCAGATCCCCCTCCCGCAACCCAACCTCCATACCCGCAACCCAGCCGCCTTTCCCGCAATCCAGCCGCCTTTCCCGCAACCCGGCCGCTTTTTTCGCAAGCTTGCAGAAGCCCTCGCGGCCCGACCGCCCTCCCCGCAATTCGACAGCCACCGCCCCTATCCCCGCAGCCCCCGTCCCTATCCTCCGCAGCCGCCGTCCCCAGCCTCCGCAGCCGCCATCCCCGCACTTCCGCGGCCGCCATCCCGATCCCTCAACGGGGGAACAGGAACACCTGATCCGGTACTTCTGCCGGAGGCGGCCCATCGGGCAACGGGTCGAGCCGGACCGGCGTCCACCGCCGACGGCGGCCGTTGACCAGCACGAACGCGATCACGACAGCCGCGATCACCGCCCCGGCCGCCCACACAACCTGCCCACGCGCACCCGCCACCGCAGCCCGCCACCAAGCCCGCTCACGCGCCACGTCGGCATCCTCGACCGGCTTGACCACCACCGGCATGACCTCCGGCGTAGCCGAGGTCAACCCGTCGGTGACCGCCCGGTACGGGTTGACCACGCCGACCCCGTACGCGGCAGCCTCACCACGAGCCGGGCTCGCCGTCGCCAACAACCGACGCGCCACCTCCGGCGCCGTCAGCTCCGGCCACGCCGCCCGCACCAGCGCGGCCGTGCCCGCGACGAACGGCGCGGCGAAGCTCGTGCCCTGCCAGTACGTGTGCCCGCCCGCCCGGGTCGCGCCGGCCACCTCCTTGCCCGGCGCGACCAGGTCGACGTAGTCACCGAGCTGCGAGCCGGACACCCGGTCGCCCGCGATGTCGATCGCGCCGACGCCGAGCACACCGTCGTACGCCGCCGGGAACGACGCCAGCCGGACGCCACCGTCCTGCTGCCGGTTGCCCGCCGCCGCCACCACGAGCGCGTCCTTCGCCACCGCGTGCGCCACGGCGTCCCGCACGTGCTGGTCGTCCTCCTGCCCGGACATCGACAAATTGATCACCTTCGCCCCCTGGTCCGCGGCGTACCGGATGCCACGCGCCAGCACGACGGGGTCGAGCGCGTTCACCGCGCCCGTGTCGTCCAAGTCCCGGTCCGCGACCCGCACCGGCAACACCCGCGCACCGGGCGCGACCCCGTGGAAGCCGACCCCCGCCACCGGGTCGGCGGCGACGATGCTCGCCACCGCGGTGCCGTGCGAACCGCAGTCGAAGTCGCCGGGCAGGTCACCGACCAGGTAGAAGTCCTCGCCGCGCGCCACCTTCCCCGCCGCGCTCAACTGCGGGTGGTCGCGGTCGACCCCGGTGTCCACGACGGCGACCAGCACGCCGCCGCCGGTGCTGTGCGGCCACGCCCGCGTCACGTCGAGCGCCTGCTGCGCCCAGGGCAGCTCCTTGATCGGCGGTCGGGCGGGCTCGGGGTCGCGGCAGGCGCCCGGCGGCGGCGCGGCGTGGGCGTCCGGTGTGGACAGTGCCACGAACGCGACGGCCGCGAGCACAGCGCTGAGTCGTCTCACGGCCCCATCGTCGACACGGGACCCACCGCCCGCTCCCGCCCTGGCCGGAAACGGCCACCCGCCAGGCAACCATTCCGCACCCACCACCCGCACACCACCCCCACGACCGCGGACCACCGGCCTCCAGGAGCCGAACCCACCCCAGCCACCACCGACATCCTGGAGCCGAACCCGCCCCGGACGCCGCCACACCGCACCGACACCAAGGACCAACCATCAAGCCCCGGGGCGCATGCCACCCGTCTCGTCGCACGGCAAGGTGTCCGCGCCGTGCACGTCGGCGTAGTCCTCGGCCATGTCGTCCGCGGCGGCGCGCATCGCGTCGGACGACACGCTGATCACCCCGGCGAACGGCCGGTCGACGTCCCGGATGAGCAGCAGGCTCAGGGTGAACAGCGTGGTCAGCACCACCAGCGTGGCGACCTCCACCGCGCGCTTGCGCGCGGGCAGGTTGAACGCGAACGCCATCACGGTGACCGCGAGCGTGACCACCATGAACCAGTAGAGGATCTCCGGGATCGCGGGCACCGACTGCGCCACCCGCTCACTGCGCGCCTCCGAACGCCGCGCGTCCGTCTCGACCAACGTCTCGAACAGCGGGTCCGCCGCCCCCAGCTGCTTGAACACCGCGCGGAACCGGGTGCTCCAGACGCTCGGCTTGGGCGACGTGCCCGAGCCCTCCTCCATGTTCGGCCACTCGTGGGTCAGCACGGCGCGGGCGTAGCAGACGGTCGAGCCCTGCAACGCCTGCCCGGCCGGCTCCGGCGCGAACTCGGAGACCTCGAAGAAGTGGTCGACCACGTTGGCCTCCACGCGCGCCGCCTCGTCCGCCGCGCTGTACGACTCGGCAGCCACCACCAGCACGAACGCCAGGAGCAGCACGGCCAGCGTCTCCATCGGGCTGGTCAGGTCGCTGTTGGTGATCGGCTCGCCGGGCTCGATGTGGCGGCGGCGCTTCAACAACCAGTTGAAGAACAGGCCCAGCGCCAGTGCGCAGACCGCGGCCGCAACGGTGGTGATCACCGTTCCAGAGGTAGACCCCGCCGCTGTCGCCGACAACTCGAACGGCGACAAGCACCCGTCCAGGTAACGACCGGATCACGAAACGGGGCCCGCACACGTGACCGGGGGTTGTGATGCAGCTCATGAGGACGCATGCTTGCGGCCGGTTGGGAGCGCTCCCAAGCAGCGCTCCGTGAGGAGTGGTCGAGTGAACAGCGGACCGAGACGACGGCGCGTCGGGCTGACCCTGGCGGCGACCGCCGTGTGCGTGTTGATCGGCGTCAGCGGTGCCGGTGCCGAGGGGACGGTGACGGCTTCGGGACCGCCGCACCTGCCCAAGGGCACGTCGTTCTACGTCGAACCGGACGGCAACGCGGCGCGACAGGCCGAGCAGTGGCGAGCCGAGGGGCGCACCGCGGACGCCGACCTGATGGCGGGCGTGGCCGCGCAGCCCACCGCGATCTGGTTCACCACGGCGGGCGCGGAGCAGGTGCGGCAGAACGTGCGCGACGTCGTGCGCGCCGCGCGGGCGAAGGACCAGGTGCCGGTGCTCGTGGCGTACTTCGTGCCCTACCGGGACTGCTCGCAGTGGTCCGCGGGCGGCGCGCGCAGCGAGCAGGAGTACAAGGAGTGGATCGACGCCTTCGCCGCCGGCATCGGTGACGAGAAGGCGGTCGTGGTGGTCGAGCCGGACGGCTTGGCCCTGCTGACCAGCGAGCCGTGGTGCACGATCGGGCCGGACGCCGAGCTGGTGCCCCAGCGGTTCCGCGAGATCAACCACGCGGTGGACACCCTCAAGCGCGGCAAGCACACCCGCGTCTACCTCGACGCCGGGCACTCCGCGTGGCAGGCGCTCAACGACTACGACGCGGGCTACGGCGAGCCGCGCCAGCAGCTGGGCATCGTCAACCGACTGCTCCAGGGCGGCGTCACGCGAGCGGACGGTTTCGCGCTCAACACCTCGAACTACCGCTTCACCGAGGACCTGGTCCAGTACGGCACGCGCGTCTCCAAGTGCATCCACCTGCGCACGAAGGCCGGCGCGACCACCTGCCCGGCCAACGACGAGCTGGACGCGATGCCCGTGCTCAAGGCGAAGATGACGCACTTCGTGCTGGACACGAGCCGCAACGGCCGCGGCCACTACACGCCCGGCGAGGGCGAGACCGACTGGTGCAACCCGCCGGGCCGGGGTCTCGGCGAACGTCCCACGGCGAACACCGGCGTCCCGCTGGTGGACGCGTTCCTGTGGATCAAGCGCCCCGGTGAGTCGGACGGCGAGTGCCAGGGCGGCCCGGCCGCCGGCCGCTGGTGGCCGGAGCAGGCGCTGGAACTGGCGAAGCTGGCCTCACCACCGCTGCGCTGACGTCGACGTCGGGGCCACCGGCCGCTGGTGGCCCCGACGCCGAACCCCTCCTGCCACCGACGTCGACCCACCCCGCCACGGGTAACCTGTCCGGGTACGAACCTCCCGGCAGACCAGGGGTGACCGTGTTCAGCGTGCCCGAGGCGCGAGAAGAACTGACCAAGCTCCTGCCGGTGCTCACCGAGATCGTCGAGATCCGGGCGGACGCCGCCGAGCTGGCCGCCTCGCTCGAGGGCGGAGGCCCGACCGACCTCGGCGGCCTGCCCGAGCTGAAGGCCGCGCAGGCCCGACTGGACGACCTGATGACCACGGTGCAGGCCACCGGCGCCGAGCTGAAGGGCTTCGCACCACTACTGGTCGACTTCCCCTCCGAACTCGACGGCGTCCCGGTACTGCTGTGCTGGATCGAAGGCGACCAAGGCCTCAACTGGTACCACCGAACCGACCTGGGCTTCGCCGGCCGCCGCCCCCTCCCCTAACCACTCACCTCCCCGCTCCACCACCGCTCCGACGCGCCCACACCCCTCCAGTCCACAACGGACAGGACGACGCAGAACCGGCGCACCCCCTCCCCGCTCCACCTCACCACAACGGACCCGCACCGCACCCACCGAAGTCCACTCACCTCAACCGCCGCACAGCGGACCCGCAACTCACCCACCTAGGCCCGATTTGACATGGGTTCGGGTGCCATAGGCTGGTCGAAGCCGGGCAGGCCTGGCGGACGCTTTTCCCG